>NZ_JBVPVA010000142.1:0-8301 GCF_055612215.1 Actinomycetospora sp.
GAGGTGCGGGCGTTCGTGCCCGAGACGGGCGCGGGCGAGGATCCGGTGACGGGCTCGCTCAACGCCGGTCTCGGGATGTGGCTCGTCGAGGCGGGGCACGCCCCGCCGTCGTACGTCGCCGCCCAGGGCACGGTGCTCGGCCGCCGCGGGCGGGTGTTCGTCGAGCACGCCGACGGCGAGGTGTGGGTCGGCGGCGACACCGTCGTCGGCGTCGTCGGGACGGTCGCCCTCTAGCGGGTGTCGGATCGGGCGGGAGCACGCCGTGATCAACGGCCCTGAGTGGCTGTCCGAGGGGTCGACCCGGAACCACACGGGGCCGTTGATCATGTGACGTGGGCTTCGGGTCGGGCGTGGCGGGCGTGCACGAGGACCGCGCGGAGCGAGCCGTCGCGCATCGGGTGCGCGGGGTCGAGGTGCTCCTCGGCGAACCCGGCCCGACGGGCCACAGCCCGGCTCTCCGCGTTCCCGGGGTCGATCAGCAGCTCGAGACGGCCGACCGCCCGCTGCGCGAACGCCCACGTCACGACGACGTCGAGGGCGTCGGTGACGTACCCCCGGCCCCGCGCCCAGGGCGCGCACCAGTAGCCGATCTCGCCGAGCCCGTCGCGGACGTGCAGCAGCGCCATGCTGGCTGCCACCGTCCCCGGCACATCGAGCCCCTCGACGCAGAAGGACGCCCCGCCCTCGGCGGCCACGTCGTGCACGTGGTGGGCGAGGAACCAGTCGGCGTCCTCGCGGCGGTACGGCGAGGGCACCGTCGTGAACCGCTGGATCTCCGGGTCCTGGCACGCGCGGAAGATCGCCTCGGCGTCGTCGCGACGCCAGGAGCGCAGCCGGGTGCGGGTGCCGACGAGCACGGGTGGGTCCGCCATGCCCGCAGGATGGCCGGTGGGCGGTCCCGGCGCCCGCGTATTGCGGGAGGCGCCCCTCGTCGCGGGAACGTGGTCCGGCCCGGGCACCGCACGGGTGATCCCGCCGACCACGCGAGCCCGGGTCACCGCGTCCTCCTAGGGTGGCGGAGTGAAGTTCCCGATACTGCGCCGCGTGCTCCGGGCGCTCGTCGGGCTCCCGCGGCCCGCGAAGCGTGCCCTCGCCGGCCGTCGCGTCCAGCGCGACGGCCAGGTCCTCGACCTCGACGTCCAGATGATCCTGCGGCTGCTCGCGCTGGCCGCGGGTCCGGGCGAGGACCCGCCGCTGGTCGACCAGCGCCGGCTCACCGACGAGGCCGCGTCCGGCCTCGCGGAGGTCACCCGCGGGGTCACCAGCCGCGCCGTCTCGATCCCCGTGCCCGAGGGCGTGACCCGGGAGGCGCCCGGTGTCCTCGACGCCCGGCTCTACGAACCCGACGACCTCGCCGGCGCGACCGCGGGCCTGCTCGTGTTCTTCCACGGCGGCGGGTTCGCCCTGGGCAGCGTCGTCTCCGGCGACCCGCTCTGCCGGGCGCTCGCGCAGCAGGCCGGCGCCCGGGTGCTCTCGGTCGAGTACCGCCTCGCCCCGGAGCACCCGTTCCCAGCCGGTCTGTCCGACGCGACGGCCGCCCTGCGCCACGTCGTCACGCACCGGGCGGACTTCCGGGCCGGGGCGGTCGCGGTCGGCGGCGACTCGGCCGGGGCCAACCTCGCGCTGACCGCCGCGCACCAGCTGGCCCGCCGCGGCGAGGCGACCGCCGAGTTCGTCCTCGCCCTCTACCCCGTGACCGACGCGGGTCGCTCCGGCGGCTCCCGGGAGCTGTTCGCCGACGGCTTCGGGCTGCGCACCGTCGACGTCGAGTGGTTCGAGGGGCTCTACCTGCCCGACGGGCTCGACCCGATCCGCCCGACGGCGCTGCTCGACGCCGACGACCTCGGGGTGATGCCCCCGGCCTACGTCGCGACCGCGGGGTTCGACCCGCTGCGCGACGAGGGCGAGGAGCTGGTCGCGGCCCTGCGCAAGGCCGGGGTCCCGACGGTGGCGCGACGGTTCCCCGGCCTGGTGCACGGCTACGCCGGATTCGCGGGCCTGGTCCCCGCGGCCCGGGACGCCGTGCTCGACGCGGCATCCGCGCTGCGGGCGGGGATCGCCCTGACCGGGGCGCCCCCCTCGGAGGCCCGCGAGCACGGGATGGCGCACGAGGGCGTGGCGGCGGAGCGGGGCTGACCGGCACCGTCCGGGACGAGCGGGTCCGTGCGGGGTACTCCCGCGACATGGCCGGACCCGTGAAGGACACGATCAGCATCGCCGCCCCCGTCGCCACCGTGCTCGAGGTGGTCGCGGACCTGGAGAACACCGACCGCTGGGCGAACGAGGCGAAGTCGGCGGAGGTCGTCCGGCGCGACGACGACGGCCGCCCCACGCGGATCGTCGTGACGCTCGGGGCGATCGGCTTCACCAGCCCGTCGACCTACGACGTGACCTACACCGACACCTCGGTCACCCTGACCTGCGTCGAGGGCAAGCTGATCTCGGAGAGCGTGATCGCCTACGAGGCCGCCGAGTCCGGATCGGGCACGGAGCTGACGATGACCTCGACGATGGAGGTGACGGTGCCGGTCCCGCAGTGGGGCCTGGAGCGGGCGATGAAGCGCTCGGCCGGGAAGAACCTGGCGTCGGTGAAGAAGGACGCGGAGGCGAAGGGCTGACCCGGCCGGAGGGGGGAGCCCCTAGGACATCCCGAGCTTCTTCGAGCAGGTCGGCCAGGCGTCCCAGCCCTGCTCGGCCTGGACCTTCTTCGCGACGGCGATCTGCTCCTCGCGGCTGGCCTCGTCGGGGCTCGACGCGTACTTCCCGCCGCCGAACGCCTTCCAGGTCGACTGCGTGAACTGCAGGCCGCCCTTGAAGCCGTTGCCGGTGTCGGCGTCCCAGTTGCTGGTCGACTCGCACTTGGCGAGGCGGTCCCACGTCGAGTTGCTCTGCGGCGAGACCGAGGCGTTCGGCGCGGCCGAGGCCACGCCGGCCATGACGACGGGGGCGGAGACGGCGGCGGCGGCCACGCCGACCTTGAGGCTCGCCAGGGCGAGGCTGCCGGTCGTGTCGGCCAACGTGCTGGGCTTGCGGTGACGTCCGGGCATGGGATCGGCTCCAAGTCGAGTCGGGGCTACTCGGGCCGGAAGCGGCTGGGGAGCGGACCGGCTGGAGCAGAACCGTAATAGAACCGAGACCTATCGTCACCTCGCGTGACCGCCTTGGCGCCGTGTGTCGCGGTGAGTGGCCGAGCGGACGCGGCCGACGGCGATCGGAGCAACCGAGACGCGCCGGGACTACTCCGATCGGAGCGACGACGGTGTAGGGAGCCGAGACGAGCGGGACAGCGACAGGCCTCCGCGGAATCCGTGCGGGGCGGTCAGCGACGGAAGCCGACGGCGACCCAGTGCCCCCGCGCGGCGCCGGCACCGGCCGGGCGGCCCGGTTCGGGCCGCCACTCGTCGGCCCACACCAGACCCGGATCGACGAGGTCCACGCCGGCGACCAGCGCCGCGACCTCGGCCCGGGAACGCGCCCGCGGTACGGCGCGCGGATAGGCGGCGGTCTCGGCCTCGATCCACGGGCCGGTCCGCGGGTCGTCGTCGGTGAAGTGCGAGAGGGCGAGCGCGCTCCCCGGGGCGAGGTTCCCCAGGTACTCCTCCACGAGCCCGGCCGCGCCCTCGCGCACGTGCTGGAGCACCGAGAAGGCGAGCAGCCCCACGGGGCGGCGCAGGTCGAGCAGGCCGGCGACCCCGGGGGAGGACAGCACCGCGTCGACGTCCGCGACGTCGACCGCGGTGTAGGTGGCGGTCGGCAGCGCGGCGAGCAGGTGCTGGCCGTGGAGGGCGGCGATGGAGTCGACGTCGGTGTAGGCGACGCGGGCGTTCGAGCGGCTCCGCGCGATGACCTCGTGGACGTTGCCCATCGTGGGCACGCCCGAGCCGAGGTCGAGGAACTGGTCGATCCCGGCCGCGAGCAGGAAGCGCACGGCGCGCCGCAGGAAGGCCCGGTTCTCCCGCGCGAGCTCGACCATCCCGGGCTGGGCCCGCGTGAGCCGGTCGCCGAGCGCGCGGTCGACGGCACCGTGGGCCGCCCCACCGAGCAGGTAGTCGTACACACGGGCCGAGCTCGGGTGCTCGAACTCCTCGGCGGCCGGGGCCGCGGACGGCGGCGTGGGTCGGTCCGGTGCCGGACGATCGGGTTCCGGGGCATGCTGCGACGTCGGACGATCGGTCGGCGGCGGGTCGGGGGCCGTCAGGAGCGGCGAGGTCACCGTCGACTGGGCGGGCACGGCCACGAAGGAGCCCGGCCCGAGGGGACCAGCGGCCCCGGCATGCGTCCGGGCCGAGACGCCGCCCGGCGCGACGGACGGATGCCGGCGCGGCAGCTCGCTCACGCGGCACCTCCGCAGCCCCTCGAGCGCGTCGTCCGTCCCCTCGGCGCGGCGCTGGAATCAGTAGGGCGTCCGCGACGGCGGCGTGTCAAACGTCCAGCCCCTATCGGCCTAGCCCATTACGGCAGATTGCGCTGCGGTGTGTGAGCGATCCGGCCGCGTCGCCACGGTGCGCCCGATTCTCGGACAGCGACACCGGCCGCCGCGACACGCAGGGTCACAGGTCACGAATTGGTCACAGGCCGAGCGCCCTCGGTGTTGGGAGAGGGTTCCGCCGGAGGTCACGTCGTCGTCGGCAACAGGGACCTCGCACCGGCAACCGTCACGGACGTGCGCGTCGCGGTCGTGACCGAGTCCTTCCTGCCGCAGGTCAACGGGGTCACCAACTCCGTCCTGCACGTCATCGCCCACCTCGGGCGGCGGGGCCACGAGGCCCTGGTCCTCGCGCCGGGGGCGGGGCCCGACGAGGTCGACGGCGTCCCGGTCATCCGGGTCCCGGCGCTCGACCTCGCGATGGTCGACTCGCTGCCGGTCGGGGTCCCGACCCCGGCCGTGCGCGCGACCCTCGAGGAGTACCGCCCCGACGTCGTGCACCTCGCCTCGCCGTTCGTGCTCGGCGCCCGCGCCATCACCGCGGCCCGCCGCCTCGGGGTACCGACGGTGGCCGTCTACCAGACCGACGTCGCCGGCTTCGCCGCCTCGTACGGCGTCGGACTGACGGCCCGGGCGGCCTGGCGCTGGACCCGCCGGCTGCACGCCCGTGCCGACCGCACCCTCGCCCCGTCGGCCTGGGCGGTCGACGCCCTCGAGGCGCACGGCGTCCCCCGGGTGCACCGCTGGGGCCGCGGCGTGGACACCGGGCGCTTCCGCCCGGCCGGCGAGCACACCGACGGCGGGGCGGCCGCGGCGGCGCTGCGCCGCGAGCTGGCGCCCCGCGGCGAGATGCTGGTCGGGTACGTCGGGCGGCTCGCGGCGGAGAAGCAGGTGGAGCGCCTGGCGGCGCTGGCCGACCTGCCCGGCGTCCGGGTGGTGGTCGTCGGGGACGGACCGGCGCGTGAGCGGCTCACCGAGCTGCTGCCGGGTGCCGCGTTCCTCGGCTTCCGGGGCGGCGACGACCTCGCGACCGCCTACGCCGCCCTCGACGCGTTCGTGCACACCGGCCCGTTCGAGACGTTCTGCCAGGCGGTGCAGGAGGCCAAGGCCACCGGGCTGCCGGTGCTCGCCCCGGACGCGGGTGGCGTGCGCGACCTCGTCGAGCCGGGGGAGACGGGCTGGCTGTTCGACGCCACCGCGAGCGCGGGCCTGCGCGAACGGATCCGGGCGCTGCGCGACGACCCCGGGCTGCGCCGCCGCGTGGGCCACGCGGCCCGCGCTTCGACCTGCGGCCGCACGTGGCCCGCCGTCTGCGACGAGCTGGTGGACCACTACGCCGAGGTCGTCGGGACCGCCGACGATTCACGCGGAGCACACCACCTCGTCACGCGCGGGTCGGCCGAGCGGCGTCCGGGCCCCGTAGACACCGCGGCATGACCAGCAGCGAGGTCCTGCTCACGACCGACCGCGTCACGCGCCCGGAGGACTCCGGGCGCTACAGCCTGCTCGTCACCCGCGACGGCGAGCACGTGCGGGCCGCGCAGCGCCTGCGCCACGACGTCTTCGCGATCGAGCAGGGCGCCCGGCTCGCGCCCGGTCGCGCGGCGGAGGAGGGACGCGACGAGGACGCCTTCGACGCGTTCTGCGACCACGTGATGGTCCGCGACGACACCGACGGCGCGATCGTCGGGACCTACCGGATGCTCGCCCCGGAGGGCGCCGCCGCGGCGGGCGGGCTGTACTCGGACACCGAGTTCGACCTGTCCGCGCTCGCCTCCCTGCGCCCGCGGCTGGTCGAGGTCGGCCGCTCCTGCGTGCACCCTGACCACCGGACCGGCACCGTCCTGTCGCTGGTCTGGGCCGGGATGTGGCGCTACCTGGTGCTCACCGGGCACCGCTGGCTCGTCGGGTGCGCGAGCGTCCCGCTGGGTCCCGACGGTGCCCTGCCCGGGTCGGTGTGGTCCCTCGTCGCCCGGAAGCACCTCGCGCCCGAGGAGTACCGCGTGGTGCCGCACCGTCCGGCGCCGATCGGTCCCGACGGCGCCGGCGACGTCCGTCGCGCCCGCCTCGAGACCCCGCCCCTGCTGCGGGGCTACCTGCGCCTCGGCGCCCGGATCGGCGGCCCGCCCGCGCTCGACCCGGACTTCGGTGTCTCCGACCTGTTCGTGCTGCTCGACCACACCGCGATCGACCCGCGGTGGCGGCGTCACCTGCTCGGGGAGGACGTGTGAGCGCAGGGCCGCCCGGGACCGGCTGGTTCCCCACCTCGCCGTGCGGGAGGGCGTGCCTGCCGGTCCCCGCGCCAGACGCCGGGCTCGCCCGGGCGGGGCGGCTCCTGCGCACCGCCGTGCGGCTCGGTGCGCTCGCCGTGACGCTGCTGCTGGGCGCCGTGCTCGCCCTCGCGGCCCCGGTGCTCGGGCCGCGGCGCGTCGGGCGCCTCCAGGCGGGGTGGTCGGGACTGCTGCTGGCCGCGGCCGGGGTCCGCGTCGTCGTGACCGGGCCGCGGCCGGGGCCGGGCTCCCTCGTCGTCGCCAACCACGTGTCGTGGCTCGACGTGCTCGCCCTGAACCGCGTCGTCGACCTGCGCCTGCTGGCCAAGACCGAGGTCCGGGACTGGCCGCTGATCGGGCCGATGGCCGCGCAGGCCGGCACCGTGTTCCTGGCCCGTGAGCGGCTGCGGGCCCTGCCCGAGGCGGTCGCGACCGTCGCCGGCGTGCTGCGGGAGGGCGGCTGCGTCGGGGTCTTCGCCGAGGGGACCACCCGCTGCGGCCGCGACCTCGGCGGCTTCCGGCCGGCCGCGCTGCAGGCCGCGCTCGACGCGGACGCCCCGGTGGTCCCGGTCGCGCTGTCCTACGCCGACACCGTCGGCGCCCCGGACGCCGCCGCGGCCTTCGTCGGCGACGACTCGCTGCTCGCCTCGCTCGTCCGGGTCGCCGCGGCGCGTCGGACCGTGCTCACGGTGCGGGTGCTCCCGGTCCAGGTGCCGGTGCGCGTCGCCGGTGCGCCCGCCCGGTCCCGGTGCGCGGTCGCGCGCCGGGTCGCGGCCGCGATCGCCGCGGCGCTGCCCGCCGCCGACGCCGACGTGCGGCCCCGTCCGGCCGTGCACGCCGCGCCGGTCGCCGTCGTGGCCGCCGACGTCGGTCTCGCGGAGGTCGGCCGTGTCGCCTGAGGCCGGGGCCCCGGGAGCCGGCGGGACTCCTCGGCCACAGGAGCCTCCCCGGCGCGACCGGACCGGCTCCGCGCGGTTCGCCGCCGAGTTCGTGCGCTCGCCGGTCGCGACGGCCTCGGTGTGGCCCAGCTCCACCGCCCTGGCCCGGGCGGTCGCCGACGCGGCGCTGGCGCACTGCCCGCGCCCCGACCCGCTGGTCGTGGAGCTCGGGGCCGGCTCCGGGGCCTTCACCGTCGAGCTGGCGCGGCGGCTCGGTCCGCGGGCCCGCCACCTCGCGGTCGAGCTGAACCCGGCGCTGGCCCACCGGCTGGCGCAGCGGCTCGAGCACGTCGAGGTGGTCCCGGCCGACGTCGCCGAGCTCACCACGCTGCTGGCGCTGCGGGGGCTGCCGGGCGTCCGGGGCGTCGACGTCGTCGTGAGCGGCCTCGGGTGGTCCGCGACCCGGCCCGGCCGCGCGGACTCGCTCCTGCCCGTCGTCGCGTCGACCCTCGCCGACGACGGGGTCGTCGTGCAGTTCGGCTACACGTTCACCCGGTGGGCCGCGCCGGCCCGGGCCCTCGAGGCCGAGCTGCGGGACCTGTTCGCGGAGGTCACCACGTCCCCGACGGTGTGGCGCAACCTGCCGCCCGCCGTCGTGCACCGCGCCGCCCGCCCCCGTCGGTAGGCCGCGCCTCGTGAGGGGCACGCCCGGCGGCCCGGGCGGCTC
>NZ_JBVPVA010000412.1:0-5015 GCF_055612215.1 Actinomycetospora sp.
GGTCGAGCCGTGCATGGCGGGCTGCGCGTTCGTGGCGGTCGGACGTCGTCGAGCGATGGAAGGGCCGTGAAAGGCCGGCGTCGTCTGATCGTCTCCGTCATCGGGGCGCAGGCCAGGGGGGATCGGTGAACGGGTCGAGGGTCCGGCGGCCGGCGGGGGCCGACCACGGCGGACGCCACCGTCGGACGCTCGCTCGACCGCCCCTTGGGCACACCACCGGCTCGCCACTACGGTCGCCCGATGGCCGTCGTGGAGTGCACGAGCGACGAGGACCGGCTGCGCCGGATCGAGTTCGTCACCGACACCAGCCTCGCCCAGCTCGACGTCAACGACCTCCTGGCCGAGCTGCTCGGGCGGGTGCGGACCCTCCTGCACGCCGACACGGCCGCCGTCCTGCTGCTCGACCCGGCCACCGACGAGCTCGTCGCCACCGCCGCGCAGGGGATCGAGGAGGAGGTCCGCCAGGGCGTCCGCATCCCGATCGGGAAGGGGTTCGCGGGGCGGATCGCCGCGGAGCGGCGCGCCGTGGTCATCGAGCACGTCGACCACACCAACGTGCTCAACCCGATCCTGCGGGAGAAGCACATCTGCTCGCTGCTCGGCGTCCCGCTGATCGCCGAGGGCAGCGTCATCGGCGTCCTGCACGTCGGCACGCTCACCACCCGGCGGTTCACCGACCACGACGCCGAGCTGCTGCGGCTGGTGGCCGACCGGATCGCGCTGGTGACCAGGACCCGGCAGAGCGACCTCGACCGCGCGGCGGCCCGGGCGCTGCAGCGGAGCCTGTTGCCCGGTCGGCTGCCCGAGGTCGCGGGCATCCGGTTCGCCGCCCGGTACATCCCCGGAGACGCGGGCGGGCTCGGCGGGGACTGGTACGACGTGTTCACCCTCCCGTCGGGGCGCCTCGGCGTCGTGATCGGGGACGTGGTGGGCCGCGGCCTGCACGCGGCCGTCGTCATGGGACGGCTCCGGAGCGCGCTGCGCGCGTTCGCGCTGGAGGAGGACGACCCGGCGGAGGTCCTGGAGCGGCTCGACCGGAACGTCGAGCACTTCGAGGACGGCGTGATGGCCACGGTGCTCTACGGCATCTTCGAACCGTCCCTGGAGGAGCTGACGCTGTCCTCGGCCGGCCACCTGCCGCCGTTCCTGGGCACCGCCGGCCGGGCGGCCGCGCCGGTGAGCATCCCCGTCGACCTCCCCATCGGGGTCTCGGTGGGGCCGCCGCGGCGCACCACGACGATCACGCTCCAGGCCGGGGACCTGCTGTTCCTCTACACCGACGGCCTCGTCGAACGCCGGGACCGCTCGCTCGACACGGGGCTGGACATGCTCGGCGAGGCCCTGGCCGTCGAGGGTGCCGAGGCCGCCTGCGCCGGGGCGGCGCGGAGCCTCATCGGGGCCCACGACGTCCCCGACGACGTCGCGATGCTCGCCGTCCACCGCCTCGACGACGGGCAGCAGCGGCCGCTCGGCCTGGTCCTGCCGGCCACCCCGCGATCGCTGGCCGAGATCCGCACGGCCCTGCGCCGCTGGCTGTTGTCGGCCCGGGCCACCCCGGCGGAGGTCGCCGACGTCATCGTCGCGGTCGGCGAGGCCTGCTCGAACGTCGTCGAGCACGCCTACGGAGTCATCGCCGGAGTCGTGATGGTGGAGGTCCGGCTGGAGGGCCGGGACGTCGCCATGGTCGTCCGCGACCACGGCCGGTGGCGACCGGCGCGGGGTGAGGTCCGGGGCCGCGGGACCGCTCTCATGCACCAGTGCACCGACCGCATCGACATCGCGACCGATCCAGGGGGCACGACCGTGACGATGACCCGCCGACTCGACAGGAGCGGCTGATGACCGAGGCCGACGTCGCCGTCCGTGCGGTCGGCACCGACGTCCGGATCACCCTGCGCGGCGAGATCGACCTCGCCAACGCCGCCGTGGTCGAGGAGCAGATCTCCGCCGCGGTCACGAACCAGGTGACCGCAGTGACGATGGACCTCGGCGACCTGAGCTACATCGACAGCGCCGGCCTCCACATCCTGTTCGCGCTGGTCTCCCGGCTCGAGGTGCTGCAGATCGCGCTGGACGTCCGCGTGCCGCCCGGCTCGCTCGCGCGGCGCGTCCTGGAGCTCTCCGGGTTCGGCACCCTGGTCGATCTCGACGCCCCACCGGTGGCCGGGGAACCGACGGCGTAGACTCTGTGGCCTGCCTCACATGCCGACGACGTCACGGAGGTCATCATGGCCCAGGAGAACGAGACCCGGCGACCGAGCGAGCACGAGCGCGGCCTGGCCGAGAGCGCCCGGCTGTGGGCCCGCGAGAAGGGACTCCCGGTCTCCGCGCGGGGCGAGGTCCCCTGGCCGATCATCGACCAGTACCGCAAGCTCACCAACCCGAACTGAGGCCTCCCGCGGAGTTCCCCGAACGGCCCCACCCGTCGTCGGGTTCCGGCTAGCGTCGCCGGAGACGGCGGGTGCGGCCGGCTCGGGGAGGGCGTGCGGTGGAGATCGTCGTGGCCGGGGAGGCGGCGCCGCCGCCGGGCCCGCCACCGGACGTGCCCGAGCCGGACCGGCTCGCCTCGGGGGAGTACGTGTTCGTCCCGGTGCACGAGGCGCCCGCCGGGGCGGAGGCGCTGCTGGAGCTGCGGACGCTGGTCGACGGGCGGCTGGCGCTGCCGGTCTACGGGTCGGCGACGTCGCTCGTGCGCTGCTGCGGTGACGCCCAGCCCTACGGGGTGTTCCCGGCGTCGGCCCTGGCGGAGCTGGTCACGACGTGCGGCGCGGACGTGGTGGGTGCGGACCTCCCGTTGCCGCCCGAGCTGCGCCGGACGGCGTCGTGACCGGGCCGGGGTTCGACGTCGACCCGGGCGCGATGGCGGCCGTCGGCGGCCGGATGTCGGGCTCGACCGCGGCGTTCGGCGCGGCCGCCGGCAGTGGGGGAGGAACGCCCGTCGCGGGCACCGCGACCGGGGACGTCCTGTCCTACCTGCAGGCGGTCACCGAGGCGGCGGCCCGCTTCGCCGAGGCCGCGCAGCGCAGTGGGGAGGCGGTCGGGCAGGCGGCGGCCGGGTACGTGCACGGTGACGGGGCGGCGGCGTCGCGGATCGGGGCCGTGCCGACGCCGGGGGGCGACGGGCCGGCGCCCCGGGGAGCACGCTGATGCCGATCGACACGCACGTCGACGCCGACCCCGGCTCGTGCCGGTCGACCGCGCACTGGCTCGACGGTGTCGCGCGGGCCGGGGAGGATGCGGCGGACGAGGTGGTCGGCGCCCGCAACGCGTCGTTCGACTGCTGGAGCGGCCCGGCGGGCGAGGCCTTCCGCGACCAGGCCGGGCGGATCGGGGCCGCCGGCGACACCACCTCGGCCCAGGCCCGCATCGGCGCGCAGGCCCTCGACGGCTTCGCGACCTCGGTCCAGGGCGTGCTCGACACCATGGCCCGGGCACGCAGCGAGGCCGCCGCGGCCGGGCTGCCGGTCAGCGGGGAGACGATCGGTGACCCGGTGGCCGCGGCCCAGCGCGCGGCGTTCGACCGGGCCCGACAGGTCACCGACGAGGCGCGGACGCGGTACGTCGAGGCGCAGACCGAGCTCAGCGACCGGATCCGGGCGCCCACGAGCGAGGCGGTCGCCGTCGCGAGGAACGTGCTGCTGGTCGCCTCCAGCGTCACCTCGACGCTCGGCGCCCTGCAGGGGGCGGCCCGGGCGTGGGCCGACGTCGCGGAGCGGGCGGCCACGGAGCGCGCGGCCTTCATGACCGCGATGCTGGCTCCCGAGGTGCCCGTCGAGCAGGCGGCCCGCGGGGCGTTGCAGGCCGGGGACGAGCTCGACGTCGCGCAGCGGGCCGGCGGGGCCAACGCCGAGGCGTTGCGCCGGGCGACCCTGGGCGCGAGCGAGACCACGCTCGGGCAGCGGGCGTTGAACGTCCTCACGTGGTCCCCGGCCGAGCTCGTGAAGACCGGGCCGCTGGCCCGGGCGGCCCCGGTGCTCAAGCGGGTCCCCGGGGTGAGCCTCGGGTTCGCCGTCGCCGGTGGCGTCGCCGACGTCGAGGCCGGCCGCGACGTCGGGTCGGCGGTGGCCAAGCAGGGCGCGACGCTCGCCGCGGGAGCGGGGGCCAGCTGGCTCGTGACCGCGGCCGGCACCGCCGCGGCAGGCGCGATCGGGGCCGGCGCGGTCGCCGCGCTGCCCGTGACGCTCGTGGCCGTGGGCGTCGGCGCGCTCGTGGCCTACGGCGTGGGGGCGAACTGGGACTCCATCGAGAGCACCGCGGAGGACCTGCTCCCGTGAGGCCGACGGCGGACCTGCCACCACGCCCGGACCCGAGCACGGGGCTCCCCGCCCCGCCGCCGGCCCCGGGCCCACGCCGGAGGCCGCCGGCCCGGCGAACGCCGACCCGTCCGAAGCCCCCGCCGGAGGGGCGCGGGCCGGTGCTCGCCGGCCACTCCGGGGAGCCGCGCGACGGCGCGATCGTGCTCGGCGTCGGCCTCCTCGCGCTCGTGGTGTTCCTCGACGTCACCACCGGGCTCGACCGGCTCGGGACGGCGCCGGGCGGCACGTGGTTCTTCGTGGGCCTGGGGGTGCTGCTGCTCGCGGTGTGGGCGCGGGGCGTCTCGACCGAGTACCTCGCGGTCGGCGCGGACTGGTTGGCGTCGGACCGGGCCTGGGTCGACCTGTACGACCTGGTCGAGGTGCGGTGCACCCACGCGGCCTACGGGCTCCCGCTGCTCGAGTTCCGCGACGGGTCGGGGCGCCGCGTCCGTCGCTACGTCTCCGAGCTGCGCGCCGACCCGCTGATGTGGGACCTCGTCCACCTCGGCGTCCGGTGGTCCCGGGCGACCCACGAGGTCCGTGTGGACCGGGCGGCCGAGGCGGTCGTCGGCGACGACCCCCTCCCGTCCCGGGCGCTGGCCCAGCGGACTCGGGTCACGGTCGCGCGGGTGCGGCGGGACGACCCGCGGACCGCGGAGCTCCCCCCGCGCCCGGACCGTTGGACGTGCCGCCCCGTCCCGCCGCCCGCGCCGTGGACCG
>NZ_JBVPVA010000636.1:0-1338 GCF_055612215.1 Actinomycetospora sp.
AGCTCGTTGACGATGAACTTGTCGCCCGGCCCGACCTGCTGGTCGGCCGGCACGCAGAACCCGACGACGTCGACCTCGGCCCACGTCGTGCGCACCACGTCGTTGAGCCGCTCCCCGAGCAGCGTCCGCGGCTTGTGCAGGCCGGGGGTGTCGACGAGGACCAGCTGCCCGTCCTCGCGGTGGACGATCCCGCGGATGGCGTGGCGCGTGGTCTGCGGGCGCGACGAGGTGATCGCGACCTTCTGCCCGACCAGCGCGTTCGTCAGGGTCGACTTGCCGACGTTGGGCCGCCCGACGAAGCAGGCGAACCCGGACCGGAAGTTCTCGTCCCAGGAGGTGGTCACGCGGCTCCGTCTTCCTCGACGTCCTTGCCCTCGAGCCGGGACACGATCTCCCGGCCGATGGGCAGCGCGGCCGTCGCGGCGGGCGAGGGCGCGTTGAGCACGTGGAGCACGGTCGGTTCGCCGCGCCCGGCCTCGCCGTCCTCGACGAACAGGAAGTCGTCGACCAGCGACCCGTCCGGGCGCACCGCTTGGGCGCGCACCCCGGCGCGGCGCATCACGTCGTGCGGCGGGTAGAGGTCGTCCGCGGTGGTGCCGGGCAGCATCTTCGCGACCGCCTTCGCCATCGCCGCCTTCGACAGCGAGCGGTGCATCTCCCCCAGCCCGTAGCGCCACTGCTTCGCGGCCAGCGCGAGGAACCCGGGGTCGGTGAGGGTGCCGGCGAGCTCGCGCACCTTCAGCGTCCGCCAGTCGTACCCCTCCCGGGCCAGCGCGAGGACGGCGTTCGGGCCCACGTGCACCGAGCCGTCGACGCCGCGGGTGGCGTGCACCCCGAGGAAGGGGAACGCCGGGTCGGGCACCGGGTAGACCAGCCCGCGGACCGCGTCGGCCTTGGGCCCGCGCAGGTCGGAGTACTCGCCGCGGAACGGGACGATGCGCACGCCGGGGTCGAAGCCCGAGGCGCGCGCGATCTCGTCCGAGCGCAGCCCGGCGCACACCACGACCTGCCCGGCCAGCAGGTCCCCGCTGTCGGTGCGCACGACGACGTCGCGGCGCCGCCGCACCGTCGAGTGCACCGCCCGCCCGGTGTGCAGCACGGCGCCTCGCGCGACGGCGAGCTCGGCCATCCGCCGGGTCATCGCCTCGTAGTCGCAGATGCCGGTCGAGGGCACCCACAGCCCGGCCACCGCGGACACCGCCGGCTCCCGGTCGCGCACGCCGGCGGCGTCGAGCTCGTGCACCTCGACGCCGTTGGCGCGGCCGCGGCGGACCAGCTCGGCCATCCGGCCCAGCTCCGACTCGTCGGTCGCGACGACGACCTTGCCGCACTCGCGGT
>NZ_JBVPVA010000639.1:0-7214 GCF_055612215.1 Actinomycetospora sp.
GGACCTGGCCCGATTACGGCTCGCTCTCCGGGCAACGGCCCGACGAGGTGGAGCAGGGCGAGGCCCCGGCGCGCGGCAAGCGCGACGCGCGGGACTTCACGCTGTGGAAGGCGGCCAAGCCCGGCGAGCCCAGCTGGCCGACCCCGTGGGGGCGCGGCCGCCCGGGCTGGCACCTGGAGTGCTCGGCGATGGCCACGCACTACCTCGGCCCGACGTTCGACATCCACGGCGGCGGGCTCGACCTGGTGTTCCCGCACCACGAGAACGAGCGCGCGCAGTCCAACGCGGCGGGCGACGGCTTCGCGCAGTACTGGATGCACAACGGCTGGGTGACGATGGCCGGGGCGAAGATGTCGAAGTCGCTCGGCAACACCCTGACCATCTCCGCCGTGCTCGAGCGGGTCCGGGCGGTGGAGCTGCGCTACTACCTCGTCGCGCCCCACTACCGGTCCATGGTCGAGTACTCCGAGGGCGCGCTGGCCGAGGCGTCGGCGGCGTACCGGCGGATCGAGACGTTCGTGCACCGCGTGCAGGAGCGCATCGGGGCCGTCGGCGCGCAGGCCGCCCCGGAGACGATGGCGCCCTTCGCCGCCGCGATGGACGACGACCTCGGCACCCCGGCCGCCCTCGCCGTCGTGCACGACCAGGTGCGCGCGGGCAACACCGCGCTCGACGAGGGCGACCGCGACGCCGCCCTCGCCGCGGCCGCCGCGGTGCGGGAGATGACCGGCGTCCTCGGACTGGACCCGCTCGACCCGCACTGGACCTCCGGCACCGAGGGCGCCACCGGCGGGGACCACGCGCGGGCCGCCCTCGGCGCGCTCGTCGGGGACCTGCTGGGCCAGCGTGCGGCCGCCCGCCGCGACAAGGACTTCGCCCGGGCCGACGCCATCCGCGGGCAGCTGACCGCGGCCGGCGTCGGCATCGAGGACACCCCCGACGGCCCGATCTGGACCTTGAAGGACGACGAGAGCTGATGGCCGGCAATTCCCGCCGCCCCGGAGCACGGCGCAACCCCGGCTCCAAGAAGGGCCCCACCAAGGGGTCCGGCGGAAAGCGCGCGAAGGGGCTCGAGGGCAAGGGCCCGACCCCGCCCGCGGAGCAGCGCCCCAACCACAAGTCCTACCGCGGCGGCGGATCCACCGGGAAGAGCGGACAGGGTCCGGCCGCGCCGCGGCGGGGCCCGTCGTCGTCGCCCGCGTCGGGCGGTGGCGGTGGCGGCGCGGGCCGCCGCGGTGGCGCGGGCCGCGGCGGCGGGGGCGGCGGCCGGAGCACCACCACCCGGCGTGACGCCCCCGACGGGCCCCAGGTCGTCGTCGGGCGCAACCCCGTCGTCGAGAGCCTGCGGGCCCACATCCCCGCCACCGCGCTGCACGTCGCGCAGGGCATCGACGTCGACGACCGCGTGCGCGAGGCGCTGCGCGCGGCCGGGGACCAGCGCATCTCCGTGCTCGAGGTGCCCCGCGGCGACGTCGACCGGCTCGCCGACGGCGCGGTGCACCAGGGGCTCGCGCTCTCGGTGCCCGCGTTCGAGTACCTCCATCCCGACGACCTGCTCGAGTCGGCCCGCCAGGCGGCGCACCTCGCGCGGGTCGAGCCGCTGCTGGTCGCCCTCGACGGCGTCACCGACCCCCGCAACCTCGGCGCCGTGGTGCGCTCGGCGGCGGCGTTCGGCGCGCACGGCGTGCTGCTCCCGCTGCGGCGCTCGGTCGGTGTGACGCCGGTGGCGTGGCGGACCTCGGCGGGCGCGGCCGCGCGCATGCCGATCGGCCGGGCGACCAACCTCTCGCGCACCCTCGGCGCCTGGAACGACGACGGGTTCGTGACGGTGGGCCTCGACGGCGAGGTGTCCGCGACGATCGACGACCTCGACGAGGTCGCGGGACCCGACGCCGCCCGGGGGCCGCTGGTGCTCGTCGTCGGCTCGGAGGGCAAGGGGCTCTCCCGGCTGGTCCGCGAGACGTGCACGGCGACGGTCGCGATCCCGATGGCGGGCGACGTGGAGTCGCTCAACGCCTCGGTGGCGGCCGGGGTCGCGCTGGCGGAGGTGGCGCGCCGACGCCGGTCGGGCTGACCCCGTCCGTGATGGAGCGAACGGCACTCTCGCGCGCATGGACGCAGCGGGAGTGCCTCTCGCTCGCGGGTGGGGTGTCCGGTCAGCCGAGGAACGCCTGCAGCTCCGCCACCACCTGCTCCGGGGCCTCCTCGGGGATGAAGTGGCCGCTCGGCATCGCCCGGCCCGCCACGTCGGTGCCGTAGTCCCGCCACACCGCGAGCGGGTCGTAGGCCTTCCCGACGAAGCCGTGCTCGCCCCAGAGCACCAGCAACGGGCAGGTGACGCGCTCGCCGGCCGTCCACGACGCCTCGTCGTCCTCCAGGTCCGTCGACGCGCCCGCCTTGTAGTCGGCGGTGGTGGCGGCGATGCAGGCCGGGTCGGAGAAGTAACGGACGTAGTCGGCCATCACCTCCTCGGCGATCGTCACCCCGGGGGCGAGGAGCCGCTGGACCATCGTCCGGATCCAGAACTCCGGTGCGCCCGCGAGCAGGGTCTCCGGGACGTCGCCGCCGGTCGCGAGGAAGAACCAGTGGAAGTACCCGTGGGCGAGGTCGCGGTCGACGTGGGTGAAGACGTGCCGGGTGGGGACGATGTCGAGCACGGCGAGGCGGGACACCGCGTCGGGGTGGTCGAGGGTGAGCCGGTGGGCCACGCGGGCGCCGCGGTCGTGCCCGACGAGGTCGAAGCGGTCGAAGCCGAGGGAGCGCATCACCGCGACCTGGTCGGCGGCCATCTCGCGCTTGGCGTAGCGCCGGTGCGCCTCGTCGGGCGCCGGCTTGTCCGACTCGCCGTAGCCGCGCAGGTCGGTGACGACGACGGTGTGGTCGCGCGCGAGCGCCGGGGCCACGTCGCGCCACATCACCAGCGACTGCGGATAGCCGTGCAGGAGCAGCACCGGATCGCCGGAGCCCCCGACGGCGGCGTGGATCGTCGTGCCGTCGGCGTCGATGCGGTGCTCGCGGAACGGGTCGGGCAGCGGCATCACAGGGCTCCCTGGGGGTGCGGCGTCGGCGGCGCGGTCTCGGGCTCCTGGTCGGGGGGGCCCACCGCCGAATCTATTGAGCGAGGGGTCCCTTCGCTCGAGTCCGGACGCTCCGGGTCCCGCACCGGCACGAGCACCTCGGTTTCCGCGGTCCGCCCCCGCAGGTGCCGCGACCCGGTGGACGTCCAGTGCTGCGCCTCGTCCGACGAGGCCCGCGACAGCGCCGCCCCCGACGCGGCCACCCCGGTCTCGGTCTCCTTGGCCACGTCGCAGAGCCGTGCGGCCTCGTTCACCGGGTCGCCGATCACGGTGTACTCGTAGCGGCGGCGGTCCCCGATGTTGCCGGCCACCGCCTCGCCCGCCGAGATCCCGATGCCGGCCCGGATCTCCTGCCCGGAGGAGTCGAACACCTCGTCGGCCAGCCGGCCGGCGAGCACCCGGCCCGCGGCGAGCGCGCTGCCGGCCGCGTCGCGCAGCCCCGTGGGGACCCCGAACACCGCCAGCGCCGCGTCCCCCTCGAACTTGTTGATCCACCCGCCGTGCTGCTCCACGACGTCGATGACCAGCGCGAAGAACCGGTTGAGCAGCTCGACGACCTCGGTCGGCGGGCGGGTCGCGGCGAGCGTGGTCGACCCCACGAGGTCGACGAAGAGCACCGCGACCTCGCGGACCTCCCCGCCGAGCTCGAGCTCGTTCTCCACCGCGTTGCGGGCGACGTCCTCGCCGACCTGCCGGCCGAACAGGTCGCGGACGCGTTCCCGCTCGCGCAGGCCGTGGACCATCGTGTTGAAGCCGGCCTGCAGCAGGCCCAGCTCGGTGGTGTCGAAGACCGGCACGTCGACGTCGTAGTCGCCGGACTCGACCCGGCGCAGCGCCCGCCGGACCGCGAGCACCGGGGCGGCCGTCGACATCGCGGTCAGCGTGATCACGGTGCCGCCGAACACCAGCGCGACCCCGCCGAGCACGAGGACGACCACCGCCAGGCGGTCGACCGTGTAGCCGCCGAAGGCCAGCGCCCCGCCGGCCGCGAGCAGCACCCCCGCGATGGGCGCCGCGGTCCCGAACAGCCAGCCGCCGACGGTGCGCATGAGGACGCCGGGCAGCACGTTGCCCGACGGCGGGCGCACGGCGAGCACGCGGCGCACGGCCGGGCGGAGGACGACCTCCACGAGTCGGTAGGTGATCGAGACCGTGACGACCCCGCCGAGCACCACGGTCGTGCCGACCTGGAAGCCGAGCCGCCCCGAGGAGAAGACGTTGAGGAGCACGAAGAGCGCCGCCGCGAGCGCCCAGAGCACGGTCTGGACGAGGGCGAGCCGCAGCGGTCCGCGCAGCACCACCCGCCGCAGCCGCCGGAACACCTTCTCGCGGGCCTCGTCGTCGGCGCCCTGGCGCAGCCCCGGCACCCGCATCCGCCGGTGGCCCCACCAGGCGCCCACGACGACCGCGACCCCGAGGTAGGGCCCGAAGAACACCAGGTTGCGGTGCAGCGCGCCGGGATCGGAGGCGAGCACGTCGGTGGGCAGCACCCACGCCGCCAGGACCAGGACGACGCCCGCCCCGACGAGGTTGGGCAGCACCACGACGAGCATCAGCGCCAGGCGCGTGAGCACGCTGAGGCCCGCGATGTCCTCGTCGCGACCGGGCGCCTCGGCCGTCTCGGGGTCCCGGCGCCCACGGCGCGTCATGGCCGGACCCTAGCGGCGGATCCCGACGGCGGGGCGAGCGTCACCGGGTCCGGGAACGTGATCGCTACCATTCGGGTATGGCGATGCCCGGTCTGGTGCATCGCGGGGTCTCCTACGACGACCCCGCGATGCTCGGCGCGGCGCTCCTCCCGGTCCTGGGGCGGGCCACCCGGGCCCGCGAATCGGTCATCGTGGCGCTCGACGCGCAGGTCAGGGAGGTCCTGAGCGAGGGGCTCACGGAGGAGCAACTGGCCGCCGTGGTGTTCCTGGACCACACCCGGCCGGCGCGCTCGGACGCCTTCCAGCTCGCCGCCCGGATCGCGACGGCGGTCGCGGGGGCGGCCCGCGTCGGGCTGCGCTCCTGCGTCGTCACCCAGCAGCAGCCCGGTCTCGGCCTCCCGGACGCCTACTGGCTGCGCATCGAGGCCGCGCTCGACGAGGCCCTGCGCCGGCTGCCCGTGACGCTGCTCTGCGCCTACCGCCTCGCGGGACTCCCGCTGCCGGCCGCGCCGGTCGACGGCGTCGTCCCCCCGGCCTTCCTCGCCACCCACCCCGAGCTGGCCCGCGTCGCCGACCTCGACCACCCCGTCGCCAACACCCTGCACCGCGACCCGGCCGACGTCGTCCGGGGCCTGCCGGGCGCGGTCGTCCCGCCGGCGCCCGCGGGCGCGCGCCGCTGGGCCTTCGACGCCGACAGCCTCGCGTCGCTGCGCCGGGACCTCACCGCCGCGATCGCGGAGAGCGGTCTGGGCGCCGAGGCGGGGGAGGACCTGGTGTACGCCGCCAGCGAGGTCGCGACGAACGCCGTCGAGCACGGCGCCGGCACCGGGATCCTCTGGACGTGGGTCGCCCACGGCGAGGCGGTGTGCCTCGTCACCGACCCCGGCCGGCTGGACGAGCCCTTCCCCGGGGTGGTGCCGCCGTCGGTCGATCAGGACCGCGGACGGGGGCTCTGGCTCGCCAGGGCGCTCTGCGACGAGGTCGACGTGTCGGTCGACGACGACGGGACGCGGGTCCGGCTGGCGCGGCGCCTGGTGCGCAGCGAGCCGACCACGCGGCAGATCAGGTAGGTCACGAACGCGATCCCGGCCACGAACGGGCTGATCGGCAGTCCGGGCGCGAGCGAGGCGACGATCCCGCCGAGCACGGCGACCTCGGCGAACACCACGGCGAGCACCGTCGCCCGCAGCGGGCTCGCGGTGAGCCGGGCGGCCGCGGCGGCCGGGGTGATGAGCAGCGAGAGGACCAGCAGCGCCCCGACGATCTGCACGCCCAGCGCCGTCGTCGCGCCCAGCAGCACCGCGAACGCCACCGAGAGCGCACGCACCGGCACCCCGCGCGCGGCGGCCATCGTCGGGTCCAGGCTCGCGAACAGCAGCGGGCGGTAGGCGATCGCGAGGACGCCGACGACCACGACCCCGGTCACGGCCAGCGAGACCAGGTCGCCGGTGTCCACCCCGACGATCTGGCCGACGAGCAGCCCGAACTTGTTCGCCGACCGCCCGGTGTAGAGGGACTGGAAGAGCACCCCGAGCCCGAGGCCGAAGGACAGGAGCACCCCGATCACGGAGTCGCGCTCGTGGGCGGCGAGCCCGAGCGCACCGAAGACCAGCGCGACGAGCACCGCGCCCACCAGCGCGCCCCACCCCACCGCGCCCGCGCCGAACAGCAGGAGCGCCCCCGCGCCGCCCGCGAACGAGAGCTCGGCGGTGCCGTGCACCGCGAACGCCATCCCGCGTCCGACGACGAGCGGGCCGAGCAGCCCCGCGAGCAGCGCCAGCACGGCCCCGGCGAGCAGGGCCTGGCGGACGAAGCCCTCACCGAGCAGGAACCAGGTGGTGCTCACCGGGCCCCGACCTCCTCGCGGGCCGCGTCCGGTGCGCCGTGGCGGTGGACCGGGGACTCCTCCGCGCCGACGACGACGATGCGCCCGCGCACCCGGACCACCTCGACCTCGGTGCGGTAGAGCTGCGAGAGGTTCTCCGAGGTCATGACCTCCTCGGGCGTGCCGATCCGGAACCGGCCCTCGACCAGGTAGAGGATCCGGTCGACCACGGGGAGCACCGGGTTGAGCTCGTGGGTCACGAACACCACCGCGGTGCCGTGCTCGCGACGCCGGCGCTCGACGAGGTCGACGACCTCGCGCTGGCGGGCCAGGTCGAGCGAGAGCAGCGGCTCGTCGGCCAGCAGCAGGCTCGGATCCCCGACGAGCGCCTGGGCCACGCGCAGCCGCTGCTGCTCCCCGCCCGAGAGCGACCCGACCGGGGCGTCGGCGTAGTCCAGGGCGTCCACCTGGGCGAGGGCGGTGTGCACCTGGTCACGGCGCCGCGCCCGGCCGGACAGGCCGGGTCCCCAGCGGTGGCCGTCGAGCCCGAGCCCGACGAGGTCGCGGCCGCGCAGCGGGGTGAGCGGGTCCAGGGCGCGCTGCTGGGGGACGTAGCCGACCGCGGAGCTGCCCCGCGCGGGCGGCGCCCCGTGCACCGCCACG
>NZ_JBVPVA010000755.1:0-2950 GCF_055612215.1 Actinomycetospora sp.
TGCTGTTTCCAGGCGTTGAACGCCGCCTGGAGGTCGGCCGGGATGCGGCAGCGGGCGTCGGTGAGGAACAGGACGTCGGTCGCCCCCACGGGCGCCCGGAGCACCCCTGAGCAGGGGCGCCGAGAATGTTCACGGGGGCCGCCGACCCTCCGAGCGGCAGGTGCGCGGCCTCGTCCGCCACGGAGGCTCACCTGAGAGCCGAGGGCCGTCGAGAACGCGATATCACGGATTTGTAACGGAACCCGACGCGGCGGCGATACACCCGATGGAACGACAGCACCCCGAGCCGCGGGTGCCTGCCCTCCGTCGTCGATCCCCCCGGAGGCTTCTGATGGACGCAGGACGCACGTCCTGGGTGCCGCCGACGCTGTTCCCGCCCACCTGACGGTCGTCCGACGACGAGACCGGTCGCAGGGCCGGGGCGACACACCCACGTCGTCCGGCCCGAGACCGCCTCGAGCGCGCCCGCGATGCCACCGCACGCGCACCGCGCCGAGGCCGCCGCAGAGGGAGACCCCCATGAACGAGCTGTCCGATGACCCCACGACCGACCGGCGCGCCGCGCCCGGGAGCCCCGGCGCGCTGAGCGAGGGCTGCCGCTGCTCCGTCCTGCTCAACCAGGCCGTCGATCAGGGTCCCGATGACGACCACCCCGGGTTCGTGAACCCGTTGTGCCCGGTCCACGGCTCGCTCGGGTCCGACGCCGGGCCCGAGCTCGACCCCGAGCGGCCGGTGCGCTCGTGACGACGATGCGCAGGGACCCGATCGCGGACGTCCGGCCCTCGGAGACGCGGTCCGGGACGACGAGCCCGGCGTCGCCGACGCTGCGCGACGAGTTCCGCCTCAAGGTGCGCGACCGCGCCCTCGACACCGCCGCCTCCGCGCTCCTCGAGCACGGCTGGCAGCAGGTCCGCCTGGCCGAGCTCGCCCGCCGGGCCGGCATCTCACGCGCCACGCTGCACCGGCTGTTCGGCGGCAAGAACGGGCTCGCGGACGCGCTGGTGGCCCGGGAGGTCGACCGGGTGCTCGTCGAGGTCGCGCGCGCCCTCGACCAGGGCACGACCTGGGAGACCGGCCTGCTGACGGCCCTGCGGGTCGCGGTCCGCGTCCGGGACCACCACCCGGTCCTCGACGCGATCCTCTCGAGCCCGCACGACGACACGGGCCTGCTGCCCCTGCTCACCACGCGCAGCACCCCGATCGTCGCCCAGGCCCGCCGCGTGCTCGTGCGGTTCCTCCACGAGCACCACCCGCGACTGAACGCGACCTACCTCGGCGACGTCGCGGACACGCTGGTGCGCGCGACGCTGAGCCACCTGGTGGCCCCGGCCCCGGACGAGCCGGCGGCCGAACGCCTCCACCGCGTGGCCCGGCACCTGGTCCGGACGCCGCCCGTCGCCGCCGCCGTCACGCCCCGTGCGCGGGCGGGGCGGTAGGCCCGAGTCTCAACACCCGGTCGCGTGACGACGACGGGCTAACACTCGGACGGCCCGGCGCGACATCACGGTCAGATAACGGACCGATCGCGAGAGGGACTGACTTGACGATCACGGAGATGTTGCTCGAGCGGGTCCACGACGTCGACGCCTGCGACGGCTACCTCGTCGTCGTGGCCGACCCCGACACCGGCGCGGTCGACGCCCACGGCCCGTTCGACGGGGTGGGCGCCGCGACCGAGGCCGACCGCCGCCGCACCGAGCTCGACGCCGAGGAGCTCCACGACGTGCACGTCACCGTCGTGCGGTGGCACCGCGCGCCCGACGGGACCGCCTGACCCCGGCCGCGGAGGGCGCTCAGAGCCGGGTCAGCACCGCGTCGGCGCTCGACACCTCGTGGTCGACGGGGCTGCCCTCGACCTCGATGCTCTGCACCACGCCGTCCTGGATGACCGCGGCGTAGCGCTGGGAGCGGACGCCGAGGCCGAAGTCGGTCGCGTCCATCGTCAGGCCCATGGCCTGGGTGAAGGCGCCCACGTGGTCGGCGAGCATGACGATCCCGTCGGCGTGCAGGCTCTTCGCCCAGGCGCCCATGACGAACACGTCGTTGACCGACACGCAGACCACGCGGTCGGTGCCCTTGGCCGCCAGCTCCTCGGCCCGCATGACGAAGCCGGGGAGGTGGTAGTCGCTGCACGTCGGGCTGAACGCCGCCGGCACGCCGAAGAGCACGACCTTGCCGCTGCCCAGCAGCGTCGCCGTGCTGACGTCCTCGACTCCCTCGGGCGTCACCGCCTTGAGCGTCACGTCGGGAACCGTGTCTCCCACGCCGATCATCTGTTGCTCCTCGCGAGGTCGGGCGGCGGCCGCGTCGGTCGAGCCGCCGTCGTCACAGTAGCGCCGCGCCGCGACCACCACCGCTCGCGACGATCACGCCCGGGACGCCCCGAGGTCCGCGCGGGCGTGGGCGATCGCGACGTCCTTGCTCAGCGCGTCGATGTCGTAGGCGCCGTAGTGGCGCCGGCCGTTGACGAAGAACGTGGGGGTGCCCGACACCCCGCTGCGGTCGGCCGAGTCGAGGTCCTCGGCGACCCGCTCGGCGAGCAGCGGCGAGTGCAGGTCGTCGCGGAAACGCTCGACGTCGAGGCCGAGGTCGGCGGCGTGCCGCTCGAGGTCGGTGGGGCGCAGCTCGTCCTGGTGGTCGAGCAACCGGTCGTGCAGGGGCCAGAAGGCGCCCTGCGCGGCGGCGGCCTCGGCCGCCTCCGCCGCGAGCGCGGCGTCGGGGTGCACCGGGGTGAGCGGCAGGTGCCGCCAGACGTACCGGACGTCGCCACGCCCGGCGAGCAGCTCGCGGACGACGGGCTCGGCGCGCCCGCAGTACGGGCACTGGAAGTCGCCGTACTCGACCACGGTGACGGGGGCGTCGAGAGGTCCCCGGATGTGGTCGCGCTCGGGGTCGACGGGGTCCGCGAGGTCGACCAGCGGGTCGGCGTCGCCGAGCAGGACCCGGTTGC
>NZ_JBVPVA010000789.1:0-6626 GCF_055612215.1 Actinomycetospora sp.
GTGCCGCCGGCCTCGTCGTGGCGGGGCTCGGTGGCCAGTGCGGGCGGGTCGGGCAGGTGGGCCAGGGCCGGTGCGGCCGACGCCGTCCGGGCCGCGCTCGCGACGGCACCGAGGTGGCCGGTGATGCCCGCGAGGTCGGACTCGAGCTGCCCGCGCGCGGCGCCCACCGCGTCGGCGGCCGACGTCGACCGCGCGTGCGCCCGCTCCCGGACCGCGCCGAGGGTGGCTGCGGTCTCGTCGGCGCGGCCCAGCTCGTCGTGGCGGCGGACCAGGTCGGCGTGGGCGGAGTACTCGGGCAGGCTCGTCAGGCCCTGGCGCTCGGCGGTGGCCCGGGCGTGCTCGTCGGTGAGCTCCGCCACCGTGCGCGTCGCCGCCTCCCGGGCCGTCACGGCGCGCTCGGCCGCCGCCCGGTCGCGCTCCACCCGCCGCGCGGCGGTCCGCGCCGCGTCCACGGCGGAGGCGGCGCCCTCGACCGCCGTCATGAGCACCCGCCGGGCGTAGTCGGCGTAGACCTCGACGACCCCGTCGAGCGCGTCGGCCGTGGTCGCGAGGTCGGTGACGTTGCGGCGGTGGTCCTCGAGGTCCTCGAGCGGCTGGGCGGCGTCGGACACCGCGTCCTCGGGGACGGGCGGCAGCGCCTCGCGCAGGGTGCGCGGGAGGTCGGTGTCGATGCGGTCGCCCACCCGCGGGTTGCGGACCTGGTGCAGCAGCCGGAAGTACGCCTGCGGGTCGGTGCCGCCGAAGAAGCGGCGGGCGATCTCGGCGCGGTACTCCGCGGTCGAGGCGAACACCTGCCCGCGCGGCCCGAGCTCGCTGCGCAGCACCTCGGCCGAGAACGGGACGTCGGCCTCGGTGAGCCGGAAGTCGATCTTCGCGCGCCGGTCGGTGGAGAACCACCACGTCGTGACGCGGTCGGTGCTCCGGTTGGCGCGGATGCCGCACCCGACGGTGCGGTGCTCGGGGGGCGCACCGCCGTCGGCCTCGCGGGTGAACTCGATCCACAGGTAGCCGGTGCGCTGCGTGTCGTCGTTGTCCGACAGCATCCAGCTGCGCAGCACGCCCCGCTGCTCGCCCGCGGCGTCGATCTTGCGGACGTCGGCCTCGAGCAGGAACGGCAGCAGCATGTTCATCGCCGTCGACTTGCCCGAGCCGTTGACCCCGCGCAGCAGCAGGCGCCCGTCGGCGAAGTCCAGCACCTCGTCCTGGTACTGGTACACGTTCAGGATCCCGGCCCGCGACGGGCGCCACCGCCGGATCCGTTCCGTCTGCGCCACCCGTCGGAGGGTACGGACCACCCCCGACGGCCTCGGCCCACGCCCTGGGCCGCGGTCGGTCACATCGCGTCGAACGGGGACGGGCGCCCGACGACGGCGAGGGTCTGGCGGGGTGCCCGCGCGAAGGGGTGCTCCGGTCCGGCCGCGCGCACCGCCCGGTGCCAGGTGAGGGCCCGGGCGACGACGGCGGCGCGGCACGCGAGGTCGGCGGTGCGTACGAGCTCGTCGTGGCCCGCCAGGTCG
Organism: Actinomycetospora sp.; assembly: GCF_055612215.1. NCBI lineage: Bacteria > Bacillati > Actinomycetota > Actinomycetes > Pseudonocardiales > Pseudonocardiaceae > Actinomycetospora > Actinomycetospora sp. The sequence continues at coordinate 1,518 of NZ_JBVPVA010000789.1, forward strand.
GCGAAGCCGTCGAGGTAGGCGTCGCGGGCGGCGCGGACCACCGCGTCGTCGGGACCGACGTCGAGCGTGCGCGCGAGCCCGCCGAGGGCCACGAGCAGGCTGGCGAAGGGGTGGGCGAGCACGGCGTCGCCCCAGTCGTAGAACCGCGGCCCGTGCGCCGCGGTCGGGGCGAGGACGTTCCCGGGTGCAGGTCCTGGTGGTCGACGGTGACCAGGTCGGCGCCCGGAGCCTCGGCCAGCCGGGCGGCCCACTCCGCGACGAGGGCCCGGCGCCGCGGCACGTCGTCGTCGAGGCCGGTGACGGCGAGCGCCTCGTCGAACCGCGCGGGGAGCGCCGCCGGGGAGGCGTCCGGGACGCCCGCGTCGACGACCTCCGCGCGCGCCGGGGCGACCGCGCGCTGCAGGGCCGCGTAGACCGGCAGGGCCGCGGCGACGCCGGCCGCGACCCGCTCGGGCGGTCCGTCGCGCACCGTCGGCCCGCCGTCGGGCAGGAGCACCCAGCCGCGCCCGTCGTCGCGGGCGAGCGGGACGAGCACGGCCTGGGGGGCCCGCTGCGCGAGCACCCGGTAGAGCCGGACCTCGGCGCGCGCGGTGGGCGTGGTGACCTTGAGCCAGACCGGGCCGTCGTCGGTGGGCAGGCGGAGCACCGTCGACCACGGCCGTTCGCGGGCGGTCGGCGGGCCGGTGGGGCGCACGTGCTCGGCGGCCCAGGCGAGCGCGGGTCCGTACCGGCGCTCCAGGTCCCCCGACACCGCCTCACCCCTCCCGTGGGGAGATCATGCCCGGCGAGTCGCGTCCACCCGGAGGGATTTCCGCCGTGCTCGTCGTCCTGCCGCCGTCCGAGACCAAGGCCTCGGGCGGTCGCGGCGCGCCGCTGGACCTCGACGCGCTGTCGTTCCCGACGCTGAACCCCGTGCGCCACGCCCTGGTCGACGAGGTGGTGGCGCTCGCGGCGGACGTGCCGGCGTCGCGGGCCGCGCTCGACGTCAGCGGACACCAGGACGACGAGATCGCCCGCAACGCCGTGCTGTGGACCGCCCCGACCACCCCCGCGCTGCGCCGCTACACCGGCGTGCTCTACGACGCCCTCGACGCCCGGTCCCTGACGACGGCCGCGCGGCGCCGGATCGCGGTGTGCTCGGCGCTGTTCGGGCTCGTCATGGGCACCGACCCGATCCCGGCGTACCGGCTCTCGGCGGGCTCGGCCCTGCCGGGACGGGGCGGGCTGCGCACGGTGTGGCGCCCGGTGCTGGGTCCGGTGCTGGCGGGTCTCGACGAGCACGTGGTCGACCTGCGCTCCGGCGGCTACGCCGCGCTCGCCCCGGCGCCGGGGGCGACGACGCTCGACGTGGTCTCGGAGGGCCCGGACGGGGCGCGGACGACGGTGAGCCACGCCAACAAGACGTTCAAGGGGCACGCGGCCCGGGTGCTGGCCTCCACGCGGCGCCGGCCGAAGGACACGGGGGGCGTGCTCGCGGTGCTGGCCGACGCGGGGCTGCGCGTGGAGCGGGCGGGCGAGACGTCGCTGGTGCTGGTGGTGCCGCGGTAGGAGCGGAGCGGTCGATGGGTGAACGGCGCCGTCCTGACGTCCAGTGTCAGGAACGTGCCGTTGCTGCCGGCGGCCGCCGAGCTCCCTGGTGTGTGAACGGCGCCCACCTGACGTCCGGCGTCAGGAACGTGCCGTTGCTGCGACGGGGGATCAGGCGCCCAGCTCCGCCAGCACCGCGTCCGTGAACGCCGGCCAGGCCTCCTTGGCCCAGTCGCCGAAGTCCCGGTCCGTGAGCACCACCGCGGCCGCGTCCGCCGCCGGGTCGACCCACAGGAACGTCCCCGACTGCCCGAAGTGCCCGAACGTGCCGGGCGAGCTCGATGAGCCCGTCCAGTGCGGCGACTTGTGGTCGCGCAGCTCGAAGCCCAGTCCCCAGTCGTTCGGCTTCTGGTGCCCGAGCCCCGGCAGCACGCCGTTGAGGCCGGGGAACTGCACCGACGTCGCGTCGGCCATGGTCTCCACGGCGAGCAGGGTCGGGGCGCGCAGCTCGGCGGCGAAGCGCCCGAGGTCGGCCAGCGTCGAGGTCGCCCCGTGCCCGGGCGAACCGTCGAGCGTCGTCGAGGTCATCCCGAGGGGTTCGCACACCGCCTCGTGCAGGTAGTCGGCGAACGCGATCCCGGTCCGGTCGGCGAGGTGGTCGGCGAGCACCTCGAAGCCGGCCGAGGAGTAGAGCCGGCGCGTCCCCGGTTCGGCCATGACGCGCTGCTCGGAGAACGCCAGGCCGGAGGTGTGCGCGAGCAGGTGCCGGACGGTGGAGCCCGCCGGCCCGGCGGCCTCGTCGAGGGTGATGGCCTCCTCCTCGACGGCGAGCAGCGCGGCCACCGCGACCAGCAGCTTCGTCACCGACGCGAGCGGGAAGCGACGGTCGTCCTCGCCGTGGGTCGTCGTGCCGGAGGCGGTCACGACGGCGGCCGCCGCGTGCTCGACCGGCCAGTCGTCCACCCGGTGCAGGCTCTCCACGGGCGCCGACCCTAACCGGGGCGCGGTCGGCGGGCGCCGGACCGTCGGACGCCGCCCGGCGGGTCACACCGGCGTGGCGCGAGGGTGCCACGGACCCGGGCCGGGTAGTGACTCCGATATGCCCGACTCCGCGGGGGCCTCCCCGCCGCGTGGCCCGAACCGCTCCCCCCTCTACATCGCAGGAGCGGTCGTCGTCGCGCTTCCCGGCGTGGTCATGAGCCTCGCCGGGCTGTCGGTGTCCCCACCGGTCGACGCGCTGCTCTACGGCCTCGCGATCGTCGGGGCGGCGTTCGCGCTGTCCTGGGCGGCGGAGGCCGCCCAGGTCGACATCTCGGCCGGGCTCGCGATCGCGCTGCTCGCCCTGGTCGCCGTGCTCCCCGAGTACGCGGTCGACTTCGTCTTCACCATCCAGGGCGGCAACGCCTACGCGGCGTACGGCCCGACCTGCCTGCCGCCGGGCTCCACCGAGCAGTCCCCGTGCGGGCTGGCGCTGGCCAACATGACCGGCGCCAACCGCATCCTCGTCGGTATCGGCTGGGCCCTGGTGGTGCTGCTCGCCGCCGTCCGGCTGCGCCGTGACTCCGCCCGGGGGAGCGACGCGCACGGCGACGGCGGCACGACGCGCCGCCAGGGCCACGCCACCCGGGTCACGCTGTCGCGGACCGACTCCGTGCCGCTGGTGTTCCTGCTGCTCGCGACCGTGTACTCGCTGACCCTGCCGCTGCGGGTCAGCATCACCCTGATCGACACCGTCGTACTGGTCGCGATCTTCGTCGCGTACAGCATCCGGGTCGCCCGCGCGCCCGCCGAGGAGCCCGAGCTGATCGGGCCGTCGGCGTGGGTCGGCGAGAAGGCCGCCACGCCGCGCCGGGCCTGGTACACCGGCCTGTTCCTCGTCGCCGCCGCCGTCATCCTCGCGTGTGCCGAGCCGTTCGCCGACTCCCTCGTCGAGACCGGCACCGAGCTCGGCATCAGCCAGTTCTTCCTCGTGCAGTGGATCGCGCCGTTCGCCTCCGAGGCCCCGGAGCTGCTCGTCGCCGGGCTGTACGCCTGGCGGCTCAAGACCACCGACGCCCTCGCGGCGCTGGTCTCCTCGAAGGTCAACCAGTGGTCGCTGCTCGTCGGGACGCTGCCGCTGGTGTTCGCCCTCGCCGCGGGCTCGCTGCACGGGCTCCCGATCGACTCCCAACAGCGCGAGGAGCTGCTGCTGACCGCGACCCAGTCGTTGTTCGCCGTGGCGCTGCTCGTGACGCTGTCGATCACCGTGCCGTGGGCCCTGACGCTCGTCGGCCTGTTCGCCCTGCAGTTCGTGCTCGCCGCCGTACTCAGCGGCCCGGCCCAGGACCTGGAGCTGCTCATCATCTCCGCGATCTACGTCGTGCTCGCGATCGTGCTCTTCGTGCGGCAGCGGCGGGCACTGCTCGGACTGCTGCGCGACGGCCTGCGCACGCCCTACGTGGACCTCACCCAGGAGTCGAAGTGACCAAGCTCGCCGTCCTCTACGTGCACGGCGTCGAGATCGCCGACGACCGCTTCGCCGAGACCGCGATCCGCATGCTGCGCGAGGAGTTCGGCCGCATCGCCGGGGTGGATCCCGACGAGGCCCTGAGCATCCGCACCGCGTTCTGGGCCCCGGTCTACGAGAAGCGCCAGGAGAAGCTGCTCGACCGGATGGGCGGCACGCGTGCCCGCCGCGTGTTCGAGCTCCTCGACCGGTTGGGTGGGGCCGCCGACCGCGGCTCGGTGCCGGCCCTGCTCGGGCTGATCGCGAGCGGGCTGGTCCGCGCGCTGCCCGGCGTCCCCGGCTTCCACTTCCCGACGCTGCGGTGGTTGGTCGTGCACTACCTCGGCGACGCGATCACCTACCAGGCGGGCGCGGTCGACCGGCTGCACTACGACCAGGTGCACCGGGTCCTCGCCGCCGCCCTCCACGAGCTGGCCCTCGACGCCGGACCGGCCGCCCCGTTGTGCGTGGTGGCCCACAGCCTCGGGACGGTGGTCACCAGCGACTTCTTCTACGACCTCCAGGTGTCCGGCGGACTGCACCGCGGGCGGTCGGCCGGTGTGGCCCCGATGGTGGCCGCCGAGCTCGACGACACCCCGCTCGAGCGCGGTGAGACCCTCGGCTGGCTGCACACCCTGGGCAGCCCGCTCGCGCTCTGGGCGCAGCGCCACCCCGAGTTCGGCATGCCGATCACGGTGCCGCACCCCGAGCTGGCGCTTCACCATCCCGACGCGGGCGGGGAATGGATCAACGTGTGGGACCCGGATGACGTGATCGCCTCCCCGCTGCGGCCGTTGAACGACCGGTACGCGGAGGCCGTCGCGGAGGACCGGCCCGTGCACGTGGCGCCGTGGTGGCTGGGCTGGACGCCCCTTGCGCACCCCTTCTACTGGAACGACCACCGCGTCGTTACGCCGATCGCCACGTCGTTGGCCCGCGCCTGGCACCGGCTGCGCGTCACGACGGGGTAACGCACCCGTCTCGTCGGGCGATCTCCCGGGCGTCCCCCGCCCCCGGAGACCGGAGCCCGCGCGAGCGGCGAGGTCCCGAGCGGCCCGAGCACGGGCAGGACGACGCCCGGTGCGGCGGCCGCGACG
>NZ_JBVPVA010000897.1:0-5036 GCF_055612215.1 Actinomycetospora sp.
CGTCCGCGTCCGCCTCGCGAGCCGCCACGAGCTGCTCGCCGGTGTGATGGTCTCCGAGATCGAGGGGTTCGGGCGCTCGGGACTCCAGGACACCACCTTTCCCGTCGCCGACCGCTCGGCGCTGCACCGCGCCGCGACGCGCCGCCGGGCCCGGTCGGACATGACCACCCTCGCGCGGTTCCGCCACGCCGACCCCGAGACCGCGGTCGCCCGGCTGCGCCTGACCGACGAGGCCGCCGTCACCGGTGACGAGGTCACGGCCCTGCTGCGCGGCTGCGACGAGGTCGACGCGCTCGCCGTCCTCGAGCGGCTGCGCGCCACCGACGTCCGCGTCCGCCTCGCGAGCCGCCACGAGCTGCTCGGCGGCCCGACCGCGGTCGGCGTCGGGCCGGCCGCCCGGGGCGCCGCCATGGGGCCGACGGCGGACCTCGGGCAGCCGTGACCGCGGCCCCGTCGCGGGAGCACGACGACCGCGGTCGGGCCCCCGAGCAGCTCGTGGCGGCTCGCGAGCCGGACGTGTGGGTCGCGGGCGCCGATGCGGCCGAGCACCGCGAGGGCGTCGACCTCGTCGCAGCCGCGCAGCAGGGCCACGACCTGCCCGGGCCCCTCCGGGCCGGACCCCTCGGCGACCCGCACGGCCACCTCGTCGGTGAGGCGCAGCGCGGCGGCGGCGTCCCAGGGCCGGTCGTGGGTGAAGTGGGCGACCGTGGTCATGTCGGAGCGGGCCCGCCGCCGGGTCGCCGCGCGGTGCAGCACGGAGCGGTCGGCGGGCGGGAGGTGGTCGTCCTCGGTCCCGGCCCGTCGGAAGGCGCGCATCTCGGAGAGCACCGAGCCGGCGAGCAGCTCGGCGGAGCGGTCCCAGCCGAAGCAGGCCGCCCAGTCGCGACAGGCCTGCGCGACCTCGCGGGCCCGCGCGGGGTCGGCCAGCTCGGCGAGGGTGCGCGGCAGCGCCGCGGCGAAGTCGTCGATCCCGTCGACGAGCCAGCCCGTCACGCCGTCGAGCACGGAGTCGCGGATGCCGGTGGCGCGCAGCGCCAGGCACGGCACGCCGGCGGCGGCGCCCTCGAGGACGACCAGGCCCCAGCCCTCGCCGTCGGAGGTGGAGGTGGTCAGCCAGGCGGAGTCCATGAGCGCGTCGCGCTCGGCGTCCGGCAGCCGGCCGTGGAAGCGGACCACCCGCCCGAGGCCGAGCTCGACGGCGGTGCGCCGCAGCGCGGTCAGCTCCGGTCCGTCGCCGATGATCTCGACCTGCAGGTCGGGCACGTCCGGCAGCGCGGCCCACACCGCGTGCAGCAGCAGGTCGACGCGCTTGTGCGGGACGAGCCGGCTGGTCAGCACGATCGTCGGGCGTTCGGCGCGCGCCGCGGTCGGCCCGGTGCGCCGGGCCGGGGCCATGCCGTTGGTGACGACGTCGATCGGGCCGTCGAACCGCAGGCGGCGGCGCAGCTCCTGGCGGGTGGACGCGGAGACCGCGACGGTCCGCTTGCCGGAGTAGACGCGGCGCGCGACCCGGCCCTCGAGGAGCCGGCCGACGGCCTCCCCGGCCGAGGAGAAGCGCGTGGCGAACTGGTCCTGGTGCACGTGGTGGACCACCTGCACCGTCGGGACCGTGTTGCGGGTGAAGACCGGCGAGAAGAACGGGATGCCGTTCTGGCAGTCGACCACCGCGTCGAACTGCGGGCGCAGGCTGCCGCGCAGCAGTCTCAGCGCGGCCCGCGCGTAGACCGACATGGTGGCGCCGGCGCGGCGGATCACGACACCGTCGATCTCGTCGTGGGCGCTCTGCCCGGCGTCGCGGGCGGTCAGCCAGGTCACGTGGACGCCCGCCTCGACCCAGCGCTTCGAGATCTCGTGGGCGTAGAGCTCGGCGCCGCCGGCCTGCGAGTGCCGGACGTCGCGCCAGTTGAGGACGAGCACGCGGCAGCCCGCGAGCTGCTCGGTGGCACGGTCCAGGACGGGGACGGCGACGGCGGTCCCCGCGCGGGTGCCGGGGGTGAGGGTGGAGGTCACGAGGCGCTCCCGGAGGTGGCGGTGAGGTCGGTCGAGAGGGCGGCGCGGGACGGCAGCGCCGGGCCGGGACGGGACAGCTCGCGGTGCAGCTTCGCGACGGCGGTGAAGGCGGCGAGGCCGTCGCGGACCGGGCGCAGCGTCGAGCCGCTGGTGTCGGTCCAGGTCACCGGGATCTCGTCGATCCGTCCGCCGCCGTCGCGCACGAGGCGCAGCAGCTCGACGTCGAACGCGAAGCCGGTGGACCGGGCCCGCCACAGCGGGTCCTGCACGGCGAGGCGGTCGAAGAACTTGAACCCGCACTGGGTGTCGTGGATGCCGGGCAGCAGCGGGCGGGAGAGCAGCCGGAAGGCCGTGCCGCCGACGCGGCGGCCCAGCGGCTGTCTGCTCGCGATCGACGCCCCGGGGGCGTGGCGGGAGGCGATGGCCGCGGCGGCGCCGCCGCGCAGGGACGCCATCACGGGCAGGAAGGTCTCGAGCGGGGTGGAGAGGTCGGCGTCGGTGAAGCCGACGATCCGCGAACGGCTCGTCCGCAGGCCGCGGTGCACGGCGGCGCCCTTGCCGGCCTGCGAGCAGCCGATGGCGACGGCCTCGACGCACCAGCCGGTCGCGACGTTGCAGGCGCGGCCGGTGACCGCGAGGACCGTCGCGGCGGTGTCGTCGACGCTGCCGTTGTCGACGACCACGACGCGCGAGGTCCACGGCTGCTCGGAGAGGAACGCGACCATCGCGGTGAGGGTCGCGGGCAGCCGGCCGGACTCGTTGTAGGCCGGGATGATGACCTCGAGGTCGACCGGGGAGCGGCCCGCGGCGTCCTCGCGGTGGTCCTCGGGGTGCGCCGCGAGCTCCCCGGAGGCCCGCGAGACGGCCTGCGCGACCGCGGAGACCACCGCGTCATCGACGACGTCGACCAGCTCGGAGCTGCGGACCTGTTCGACGAGGTCCGTCGGGCGGAGCTCGCCGGCGCCCGTCCGGAGCGAGGGGTGCGGGGCGATGACCTCGGCCAGTCCGTCCATCACGTTCTGCACATCGACAGCATCGGCCGATCGGCTCAGTAATTAACCCTCTCGTCTCGCGACCGATCGGGCGCAACCGGAGCATTTCACCTGGTGGAGGCGTGTCGGCCGCCCGGTGGAGTCGCCGCCGGTGGCCCGGAGTTTCACGCCGACGGGTGACCGGTGCGCACGACCCGACGGTCCCCGTCCGTGTCGGGCGCGGTGGTGACCGCGGTCCGGAGGGGCGGCGAGGGCGCTCGGGGGCTGCCTTTAGACTGCGTCCCGGGTACGCCGTACGGCGGCCCCGACGCGGCCGGTCCACGGCCGGTGCACGACGAGTTGGGCCCGGTGCGCGTCCGGCGAGGACCACGGGCAGGAGGTCCCATGAGCCGGCCGGCCGACGCGCGTGGCGCGGCGCCCGCGGGTGCGCGCGGTCCGCGCCCGGCGGCGTCCGCGGGATCGCCGGGCGGAGGTCCGACGCCCGGCCCGCGCACCCCGGTGACCGGCATCCCGGCGCCGGCGCCCTCGCCGTCGCCCGGGACCCCGTCGCCCGGTGCCGCGGCACGCGGCCGGCCCGCGGGCGCCGGTCCGACGCCCATCCCGCCGGCGAGCGCCTCCGGGGGCGGGCACCCGCCGTACACCCCGGCGCGGCGGTTCGCCGACTGGCACCGGGCCCGCGCCGACGGCCGTGCGGGCCTGCCCGGCCTCGAGCCCGGCCGCCCACCCGGGACCCCCGCGCTCGAGGAGCTCGCCCAGGACTTCCTCGCCCGCAGCCATCGCGAGCGGCTGCGCCTCGACGTCGAGCTCGCCCCGCTCCTGGAGACCGAGGCGGCCCTCGTCGCGCGCATCGAGCAGACCGAGCTCGCGGCGGGCCGCGCCGAGGAGCGCCTGGCGGGCTGGCCGGTGCTGCTCGCCGACGACCAGCTGGCCCTGCGCCGCGGGGGCGAGGCCCGCACCGCCGACGACGTCGTGCGCTCCCGACGAGCCCGGGAGTACGAGGCCCTGCGCCGGCCGGTCGTCGAGGAGGTGGATCGGCTGCGCCGCACCGCGGCGGCCGCCCACGAGGAGCTGGCCCGGGTCCGCGCCGCTGTCCGCGCCCGCGAGATCGTCGGGGCCACCCGCGTCCGGCGGCTGCACGCCCAGGCCATGCGCCGCATCTCGGCCTACGAGCGCCACCTGGTCCGCCACCACCCCGCGGGGGATCGCGTCGGCCCCCTGCTCGCCGCGCAGCACCCCCGCATCCCCGGCTGGGTGTTCGCCGCCGAGGACCCGTCCGTGCCCCCGGGCGAGGCGGCAACCCCGCCGCGGGGCACGCCCGCCGGCCACACCGCGGGTACGCCCGCCGCACCGACCGGGCACACCGGCCGGCACGCCACCCCCGCCGAGGAGGCCTGATGGCCCGGACGCTCCCGTGGTGGCGCCGGATCGTGGGTCCGCGCACCACGCCGGACGACGCCCCACCCACGCCCGGCGGCGCCGGCGGCTCGGGGTTCGGCTCCGTGGGCGGCGCCCCGCCGGCCCCGGGCGCCCGCGGCTCCCGGGCCGGGGGCACCGCCGAGACCGACGTCCCGCGCGGCCTGCGGGCCCCCGGGACGCCGGAGGAGAAGCGGTTCTCCCAGGTCTACGCGGAGGACCGCGTCGGCCCGATGCCCTACCCCAACCAGGCCAGCCCCGACGTCGCCGCCGCCCGCGGCCGCGTCCGGGCGCTGGTCGAGGACCTGCTGCCGGGTGCGGTCGACGAGGGCACCGGCGGGGCGCTCGACCCGCTGATCGCCTCGTGGGCGTCAGGCTGGCTCGCGCGGATCGACTCCGAGCACGCCGACCACCACGCCGTCATCGACCGCCTGATCGGCGGCGCCCGGCGACAGCTCGCCGACGCCGAGGCCGCCCACGAGCGCGACCGGCGCGCCCTCGAGATCGCCCGCCACGACTACGCCGACGCCCGCGAGCGCCTCATGGAGCCGGTGGGGACGCCGGCCGGCGACGGGTCCGGCGAGGCGTCCGGTGGACGGCCCGGCCTGTTGCGCCGCGCGG
>NZ_JBVPVA010000905.1:0-1663 GCF_055612215.1 Actinomycetospora sp.
GCCTCGAGGACGACCGGCGGCGCGACCCCGCCGTCGAGGGCCTCCTTCCACCGGCTCGCGCACAGGCACCAGCGGTCCCCGGGCGAGAGCCCCGGGAAGTTCTCGTCCGGCCGCGTCAGGTCGTTGCCGCGGGTCGCCGAGAACTCGAGGAACTCGGCGGTGACCCGGGCGCACACGGTGTGCACGCCGGCGTCGTCGGCACCGGTCTCGCAACAACCGTCCCGGTAGAAGCCGGTGACGGGATCGTGGCTGCAGTCGGCGAGCTCGCCGCCGAGCACGTTGCGGGCCATGGGTTCCTCCTCGCAGGGGTGGCCGTCAGCGCAGGGTGATACCCGCCGGCGCGTCGAACGCAGCCGCCGCCCGGGACCCGCCGTCAGGAACGGTACGCGTGCCGGGCGGCCGCAGGACCTGGGCGTCTCTGCGATCGATGACTCACGCGCCGTGGCCCGGCCGGCGCCGGCGCGGCACACTCGATCACACCGTGTCGCCCGGGCGTCCTACCGCCGAGGAGAGCTCCCACCGTGCAGCGCAGCACCGAGAGATTCCTGACCACACACGTCGGGAGCCTGCCGCGACCCGACGACCTGGTCCGCACGATGTTCGCCCAGGAGGAGGGCGTGCCCGTCGACCGCGCCGCGCTGGCCGCGCGGGTCTCGACCGCGGTCGAGGAGGTGGTCGGACACCAGCTCGAGGCCGGCATCGACCTGGTCAACGACGGCGAGATGAGCAAGCCCAGCTACGCCTCCTACCCGAAGTACCGGTTGAGCGGCTTCGACGGCGAGTCGGTCACCTTCTCCTACCGCGATCTCGACGACTTCCCGGCGATGGCCCAGCGGGTGATGTCCGATCCCGGTCGTTCCCGCCGCCGGACCCCGGCCTGCACCGGCCCGATCGCCCCGACCGGCGACGACGCGGTGAACCGCGACGTGGAGTCCCTGCTCGCGGCGAGCCCGAACGCCCCCGCCGGTCGGTTCCTCACCGCCGCCTCCCCCGGGCTCGTCGCGCTGTTCTTCGACAACCAGTACTACCGCTCCTACGAGGACTACCTGTTCGCCGTCGCCGAGGCGATGCGCCCCGAGTACGAAGCCATCGCCGCCGCCGGCATCACCGTGCAGCTCGACTGCCCCGACCTCGCCATGGGACGCCACGTCCGCTACGCCGACCTCTCCGACGAGGAGTTCGTCGCGCGCGTCCGCCAGAACCTCGAGGCCCTCGACCACGCCTGCGCCGGCATCGATCCCGAGCTGCTGCGCATGCACGTGTGCTGGGGGAACTACGACGGGCCCCACCACCGCGACATCCCGTTCGCCGCCCTCGTCCACGACGTCCTGCGCGCCCGTCCCGCAGCGATCGCCTTCGAGGCCGCCAATCCCCGCCACGCCCACGAATTCACCGTGTTCGACGACGTCCGCCTCCCCGAGGGCAAGGTCCTGATCCCCGGCGTGCTGGAGTCCAAGACCAACGTCATCGAGCACCCTGAGCTCGTCGCGCAGCGCATCGGCCGCTACGCCGAACGCGTCGGCCCGCAGAACGTCATCGCCGGCACCGACTGCGGCTACGGCACCTGGGTCGGGCAGGCCGCCGTCGATCCCCAGGTCGTCTGGGCCAAGTTCGCGGCCCTGGCCGAGGGTGCCCGCCTGGCCAGCAGCCGCTGGTTCTGAGC
>NZ_JBVPVA010000148.1:0-3493 GCF_055612215.1 Actinomycetospora sp.
GCGGCCGGGATCAACCGGTCGGGCCTGCTCGCGGCGGCGTCGCTGATCCGCGAGGGCTACGACGCCGACGAGGCGATCGAGACGGTGCGGGCCGCGCGGACCGGGGCGTTGAACAACCCGGAGTTCGTGAAGGCGCTCCGCGCCATGTGAACGATTTTCGTCGTCAGGGCGACCAACATCGTTCACATGCGCGCAGCGCCCCCGCCCATCCCCTGCGTCGGAGAACGGCGGCCACCTCACGTGCCCGTGCACACGGGTCGGCCGCCGTCTCCTCGTAGCCGAGAACGACGCGACCACGGCCGGCGAGCTCGGCGGCGAGATCCCGGCGTCGGTCGACGAGTGTCGTGGCGCGGTCGGCGTGATGGCGATGCCCGTCGAGGCGCACGATGACGACCTCGTCGCCGACTCGGTAGGCGACGTCCTCGTACCGCGTCGAGCCGTCCACGTCGACGGGCACCTGACGCTCGCCGTGGGGCAGGCCGTGGGCCTCCTCGACCTCCAGCGCGTAGATCGCCTCCAGCTTCGACCTGACCCCGTCGGTTGCGTACCCGAGAGCGCCCAGCAGTGCGTCCCGGTAGCGACGGGGACGGCGGAGGTCGATCGAGGCCCGTACCGACTCCGGCCGCAGCCTGGTCACCGTGAGACAGTGCAGCATGCTCGCCATCGCCTGACGGGCCGTCGGTTCCTCGACGGCGAGGTCGACCGCCGTGTGCGAGGCGGCGACGACCGGCTGGTCCAGCCCCTCGACGACGGTGTACGCGAACGCCCGCGAACGGTGCACCACCACGCCGGACCTCGAGGCCCCCGACGCGGCGTAGGACACGGTCACGTGGATCGGGCGCTCACGGTCGGGCTTGCGGAAGTTCCAGATCTCGCCGGCCGTGTCGTGGCTGAGAGCGGCGGGCCACTTCGCGAGCACGGCGGCCGTGCGCCGTGCATCCTCGCTCAGCTCTCCGGTGAAGACGGCGTACACGCCGCCGTGCACCTGGATCCATCGCCGGGCGCGGACGTTCGCCCTGATCGCGCTGTCGGTGAAGCCGTGACGCAGGAGCTGGCGGCGGCTGACGATGCCGTGCTGGCGTACGAGGAGCCGGAGCCATTCGTCGTGGTCGCGAGGAGCTGTCGGGAACGGGAAGGGTGTCGTCGGGAGCATGCTCCTTCGACGCAGCCAGCGAGCCTTCGGCTCCCATGTGAACGAAATTGGTCGTCAGGACGACCAATTCCATGCACATGGGCTCGCGCCTCGTGGGCTGAGCACGGGACTGTAGGAGCCCTCGGTGGCCGACATCGCGACCTGGTCGGTCACGCCCTGGTACTCCCCCAGCGGCGTCGCGGCCGTGAACGTCTCGGGGTCGAGGTACTCGTGCTCGCCGGGGTGCCGGCCACCGCGTGCGCCCAGGACTTGTCGAACAGCCCCAGCGACAGGATCCACAGCGCGACGCGGGTGAGCGAGACGTGGACGTGCCACGACCCGCCCTCCTCGGCCCGCCGACGCAGCGCCGCCGCGACGCCGGCCTGGGCCAGCCACGGGACGATGTAGTCGTTCACCACCACGATCGGCGGCAGCCGCGGGCGGTCCTCCGAGCCCTCGTCCGGCGAGGGCATCCCGCAGTCCGAGAACCGGTCCCACAGCCACCCGGCACAGTTGGCGACGCGAACCACCGTCCCAGCTTCGCATGTGAACGATCTCGGTCGCCATGGCGACCACAACCGTTCACATGGGTCAGCCCCAGCGCCACTCCGGCGCGTCCACCACGTCGATCCCCAGGTCCTCGGCGGCCTGCCGCACCGGGGCGCTCGCCGCCACCACCAGCGCCATCCAGATCGGGTAGCGCTCCCGCTGGCGCAGCGCCACCTGCTCCTGCCCGGCGATCAGCAGCCCCGGCTTCGGGGGACGGCACCAGCAGCGGGACAGGTCGGGGGTCGGCGCGTCCGGGTCGTGCGGGCAGTGCACCAGCGTGTCGAAGGGGTTGCCGGCCCGCTCGTGCAGCGCCCACATCGCCCGGGTGGCCATGTCCTCGGCGAGCTCGCCGCGCGCGACCTCGGGCACGTGCGTGAGCCCGACGATCCGTCCGCCCGCCGCCTTCCACAGCCGCATCCGCTCGACGGCGTCGAGGTGGAGCTCGATGTCGAGCGGGCCCCGCAGCGGGCGGCCGAGGTCCTCGGCCGTCCGCCGCACGGCGGCGAGCTCGACGAAGAGCATCGGCACCTGGGGCGCGGACAGCACCGTCATGGGGACCAGCGTGCCGCATCGCTCAGGACGGGGCGGCGGTGGCGGAGAGCGCGGGGAGCGTGGCGAGCGCCGCCGCGAGCGCGACGACGTCGGCGTACTTCGCGTCCAGGTCGGCGAGGTTCTGGCGGTGCAGCGCCGCGGTGCGGTCGCCGCAGGCGTCCTCGACGACGATCGGGCGGAACCCCTCGGCGAGCGCGTCGGTCGCCGTGGCCCGCACACAGCCGGAGGTCGAGACGCCGGCGACAATGACGGTGTCGACGCCGCGGCTGCGCAGCGTCCCCGCGAGCGAGGTGCCCGCGAACGCGGAGGCGTGCTGCTTGACCAGCACCGCGTCGTCGGCCGCAGGAGCCAGGGAGAGCTCGCCCCACCCGCCGTCGGCACCCTCGGCGAAGCAGGCGAGCGCGGGCACCTTGACCGCGAAGAAGCCGGCGTCGGTGAGGTCGGGCGCGTAGCGCACGACGGTCCAGACCACCGGCACCCCGGCCGGCCGGGCGGCCCCGACGAGGGCGGCGCACGCGTCGAGCACGCGGGCCGGCGTCGCGGGGTCCTCGCCGCCGAGGAAGAACGGGCCGCCGGGGTCGGTGTAGGCGCGGACCAGGTCCACGACGATGACGGCGGGGCGCGTCCCCCACCCGACGCGGCCGGCGAAGGAGGCGCCGTGCGGGTTCTCGGCCGTCATCGCCGTACCCCCACCATCACCGCGCGGGCGTTGCCCAAGTGGCTGCGCATCACCGCGGACGCCCAGTCCGCGTCGCCCGCCCGCAGCGCCGAGGTGATCTCGGCGTGGTGGGCGAGGCTGCGCGCGAGCGAGGCCGCGTCATAGGTGTGGAACGTGCGCAGTACGACGGGGGTGTGCACGACGTTGGCGAGCGCGGCGGAGAGCGCCGGCGCGGCGGCGACGTCGAGCAGGCGGGCGTGGAACTCGCGGTTGAGCGGCACGAGGGCGTCGAGGTCCTGGGCTGGGCCGGGAGCGCCGACGGCGAGCATCCGCGCGGCGAGGTCCTCGAGGGCGGCGAGGTCGGCGTCGGTGACGCGGGTGGCCGCGCGGCCGGTGGCGCGGGGCTCGAGGGCGATCCGGACGTCGAAGATGCCGTCGAGGTCCTCGGGCGAGAACGACGCCACGCGCGCGCCGCGGTGCGCGTGCACCTCGACCAGGCCCTCGGCGGCCAGCCGCGCGAGCGCCTCCCGGACCGGGGTGCGCGAGACGCCGAGCCGCTCGGCGAGCTCCACCTCGCCCAGGCGCGCCCCGGCGGGGAGCTC
>NZ_JBVPVA010000957.1:0-1322 GCF_055612215.1 Actinomycetospora sp.
TACGACTCGGGCGAGTACGCGAAGTCGCTGGACAAGGCCCTGGATCTCGCCGGGTACGACGACCTGCGCGCCGAGCAGGCCCGCCGTCGGGAGCGCGGGGACCGGCTAGCGCTCGGCATCGGCCTGGCGGTCTACGTCGAGGTCACCGCGGGCGGTGGTGGCCCGCAGGAGTACGGGAAGGTGGCCGTCGACGACGACGGCGGGGCCACGGTCTCCGTCGGGACCTCCGCGCACGGGCAGGGGCACGCGACCTCGTTCGCGATGATCGTCGCCGACCGGCTCGGCATCCCGATGGACCAGGTGCGCTTCGTCCAGTCCGACACCGCCGTCGTGCCGCACGGCGGCGGGACGGGCGGCTCGCGGTCCCTGCAGCTGGCCGGGTCGAGCGTGCTGGTCGCGGCGGACACCGTGATGGAGCGGGCGCGCGAGGTCGTGGCGACGGTGCTGGAGGCCTCGCCCGACGACGTCGTGGTCACCGAGGACGGTCGCGTCGGCATCGCCGGTGTGCCGGACCGGGCGCTCACGTGGCGCGAGGTCGCGGCCGCCGCGCACGAACAGGACGTGTCGCTGGCCGAGGCCCGCGACGAGTCCCAGCCCGGCGCGACCTACCCGTTCGGCGCGCACGTCTCGGTCGTCGAGGTGGATCTCGACACCGGCCGGGTCGTGCCGGTGCGCCACGTCGCGGTGGACGACTGCGGACGCGTGCTCAACCCGACGCTCGTCGCGGGCCAGCAGCACGGCGGTCTCGCCCAGGGCATCTCGCAGGCGCTGTGGGAGGGCTTCTCCTACGACGAGGACGGCAACCCGACGACCGGCTCGTTCGCGGCCTACCTGCTGCCGACCGCGGTCGAGGTCCCGGCGCTGGAGGCGTCGAGCACCGAGACCGAGACGCCGTACAACCCGCTCGGCGCCAAGGGCATCGGCGAGGCGGCCACGGTCGGATCGACCCCGGCGGTGCAGAATGCCGTGGTCGACGCGCTCGCCCCCCTGGGGATCCGCCACCTCGACATGCCGCTGACCCCGGACCGGGTGTGGCGCGCGGTGCGCGACGCCGAGGCCGGCACCCTCGCCGAGCCGTGGGCCGAGCCGCCGTCGTTCTTCGCAGACCTGCCGGTGCGCGGCGCCTCGGCGGACCCGGAGGCGGCCTCGGTCGACGTCTGAGTTCCGCCGAACCGGCCCCGCGCCGGGGTCGTGCCCGGCACGCTGACCGGCGTGACGGGAGCCGAGCGGGCGGCGCGCGACGCGGTGCTGCAGGAGGTCGCGGACGAGCTGGCCACGCGGGTGCTCGACGACCTGCTCCCGCTCGCGCACCGCCTGCGCGC
>NZ_JBVPVA010000168.1:0-5353 GCF_055612215.1 Actinomycetospora sp.
CCGGGCAGCGGGGAGGGCGTGGGGTCGAGGCCCGCGAGCAGCGTGGCGTCCGGGTCGGGCGGTGCGGGCACGGCCGCCGCGGCCGAGGTCGTGCTCAGCGTGGCGAGGACGACGGCGAGCAGCACCGCCGCCGTCCGTGCGCCCCGCGTCACGGGGGCGAGCGTAGGACGCCCGGACGCCGCGCCGGGGTCGTTCCGTGGAGCCCGCGTGACGTGATCGCCGCCGGGCGGGTGGCGCGCGTGCTTAGGGTGGGAACGTGCCCCGACCGGTCATCCTCACGGTGGACGACGATCCCGGCGTCTCCCGCGCCGTCGCCCGCGACCTGCGACGCGAGTACGGCGAGTACCACCGCATCGTCCGCGCCGACTCCGGGGAGGCGGCCCTGGAGGCCCTGCGCGACCTCGCGCTGCGGGGCGAGCAGGTCGCGGTGATGCTCGCCGACCAGCGCATGCCCCGGATGACGGGGGTGGAGTTCCTCGAGCGCGCGATGGACATCTTCCCGCGGGCCCGGCGCGTGCTGCTCACCGCGTACGCCGACACCGAGGCGGCGATCACCGCGATCAACGTCGTCGACCTCGACCACTACCTGCTCAAGCCCTGGGACCCGCCGGAGGAGAAGCTCTACCCCGTCGTCGACCAGCTCCTCGAGGCGTGGCGGCGCGCGCCCGACCGGCCGACGACCGAGACCCGCATCGTCGGGCACCGCTGGTCGGCGCGCTCCTACGAGCTGCGCGACCTGCTCGCCCGCAACCAGGTGCCCTTCCGCTTCCACCTCGCCGAGGACCCGGAGGGTCACCGCCTGCTCGAGGCCGCGGGTCTCGACGGCGCGCGGCTGCCCGTGGTCGTGACCGGCGAGGGCCGGGCGCTGGTGGACCCGACCGACGCCGAGGTGGCCCAGGAGGCCGGGCTCGCCACGCACGCCGTCGAGCAGCTCTACGACCTCGCGGT
Source organism: Actinomycetospora sp. (assembly GCF_055612215.1). Taxonomy (NCBI): domain Bacteria; kingdom Bacillati; phylum Actinomycetota; class Actinomycetes; order Pseudonocardiales; family Pseudonocardiaceae; genus Actinomycetospora; species Actinomycetospora sp. The sequence continues at coordinate 949 of NZ_JBVPVA010000168.1, forward strand.
GGTCGGCGGCGGCCCCGGCGGGCTCGGCGCCGCGGTGTACGGCGGGTCGGAGGGCCTGCGCACCGTGCTCGTGGAGTCGGTCGCCACCGGCGGGCAGGCGGGCACCTCGAGCCGCATCGAGAACTACCTCGGCTTCCCCGACGGCGTCTCCGGCGCCCAGCTCACCGACCGCGCCCGGCGCCAGGCCGTCAAGTTCGGCGTCGAGATCCTCACGACGCGGACCGTCACCGGGCTCGCGTCGCGCGGTGGGGTCCGGGTGCTGACCTTCGACGACGGCAGCGAGATCGCCGCGCACGCCGTCGTGCTCGCGACCGGGGTCTCCTACCGCACCCTCGAGGTCCCGGGCCTCACCGAGCTGGCGGGGCTCGGCGTCTACTACGGCGCCGCGACCACCGAGGCGCCGTCCTGCACCGGCGAGACGGTCTACGTCGTCGGCGGCGCGAACTCCGCCGGCCAGGCGGCGATGAACTTCTCCCGCTACGCCGAGCGCGTCGTCATGCTCGTGCGCGGCCCGTCACTGCAGGCCTCGATGTCGCAGTACCTCATCGAGCAGATCGAGGCGGTCGAGTCGATCGAGGTCCGGACCTGCACGGAGGTCGTCGGTGCCGCCGGTGACGAACACCTCGAGAAGCTGACGTTGCGTGACAGGAACACCGGCGACGAGCAGGTCGTGGACGCCCAGTGGCTCTTCGTCTTCATCGGCGCGGAGCCGCGGACCGACTGGCTCGACGGCGTCGTGGCCCGCGACGACCGCGGGTTCGTCCTCTCCGGGCCGGATCTGCCGCCGGCGCCGGATTCTCGGGGCCCGTCGGGATGGGAACCGGACCGGGATCCGTTCCACCTGGAGACCTCCCTGCCCGGGGTGTTCGCCGTCGGCGACGTCCGGGGCGGGTCGGTGAAGCGCGTGGCCTCCGCCGTCGGCGAGGGCGCGATGGCGGTGAGCCTGGTGCACCGTTGGTTGGAGAACCGATGACCACGACCGAACGTCCGGAACTGGACCCCGCCTCCTTGCGCGGGCTCTTCCTCTTCGAGTCCCTCGACGAGGACCAGCTGGCCTGGATCAGCGAGCACGCCGACGTGGTCGACTTCCCCGCGGGCGAGGACGTCTGCCGCGAGGGCGACCCGGCCCGCTGCTTCTGGGTGCTCTGCCGCGGCGAGATCTCCCTCATCCGGGCGTCCCGCGGCGACGAGGTCGAGATCAGCCGCTCCACCACGCCCGGGACCTACGGCGGCTCGACCGAGGCGTTCGTGCCCGGCGTCGAGCAGACCTACAAGCACACCCTGCGCGCCTGCACCGACACCACGCTGCTCGCCCTGCCCGCGGCGGACTGGTCGGAGAAGCTGCGCGAGTGGTTCCCGATGGCGATGCACCTCGTGGCGGGCCTGTTCATCGGGATGCAGCGCTCGTCCACCGCGATCGGGGAGCGGGAGCGCCTGCTGGCCCTCGGTTCGCTCTCGGCCGGCCTGACCCACGAGCTCAACAACCCGGCGGCGGCCGCCATCCGCGCCACCGAGTCGCTGCGCGACCGCGTCGCGGGGATGCGCCACAAGCTCGCGATGCTCGCCTCGGGGAAGCTCGACGGCGCCGTCGTCTCGCAGCTGGTCGAGCTGCAGGAGGAGGCGGTGCTCGGCGTCGCCACGGCCCCGGAGCTCACCGCGATGCAGACCTCGGACGCCGAGGACGAGATCGGTGACTGGCTCGCCGACCGCGAGATCGACGGCGCCTGGGACCTGGCGGCGGTGCTCGTCGCGGGCGGGCTCGACTCGGAGTGGCTGGCCAAGGTCGAGCGCACGGTCCCCGACGGGACGCTCGGGGCGGCGGTGCGCTGGATCGCCTACGCCGTCGAGACCGAGACGCTCATGGGCGAGATCACCGACGCGACCGGGCGGATCGGGACGCTCGTCAACGCCGCGCGGCAGTACTCCCAGCTCGACCGCGCGCCGTACCAGCCGTCGGACCTGCGGGTGCTGATCAAGTCGACCCTGACGATGCTCTCGCGCAAGCTCGAGGGGATCGAGCTGGTCAAGGACTTCGACCCGGAGCTCCCCCTGGTGCCCTGCTACCCGGCCGAGCTCAACCAGGTGTGGACGAACATCGTCGACAACGCCGTCGCGGCCATGGGGGGCTCGGGGACGCTGACCGTGCGCACCCGCCGCGAGTCGGACACCGCCGTCGTCGAGATCGCCGACACCGGTCCCGGCATCCCCGAGGAGGTCCGGCCGCGGATCTTCGAGCCCTTCTTCACGACGAAGGACGTCGGCGAGGGCACCGGCCTGGGCCTGGACATCTCGTGGCGCATCGTCGTCAGCAAGCACCACGGGGACATCCGGGTGCACAGCTCGTCGGCGGGGACGACCTTCGAGATCCGCCTGCCGTTGGCCTGACCGCCTCGTGCGGAGCCCACGTAACCAGCGCGTCACATGTGGTTACATGGCCTAAACACCTGGGGTAGTCCGGTCCTGTCGACGACGACAGGAGGCACGGCCATGTGTGGCATCGCAGGAACGGTCGACTTCACCGGGAACTTCGACGAGGACCCCGCTTCGCGCGAGGTCGCGCGGGCCATGACGGAGACGATGGCCTGCCGCGGCCCGGACGACGAGGGCCTCTGGACCACCGCGCACGCGGCGCTGGGCCACCGCCGGCTCGCGATCATCGACGTGCCCGGCGGGACGCAGCCGATGGTCCTCGACGACCCGGTGACCGGCGAGACGCGGCTGGCGATCGTCTACTCCGGCGAGGTCTACAACTTCACCGAGCTGCGCGAGGAGCTCCAGGGCGCGGGCCACCGGTTCCGCACCGACTCCGACACCGAGGTCGTCCTGCACGGCTGGCTGGAGTGGGGCGAGGACGTCGTCACCCGTCTCAACGGGATGTTCGCGTTCGCGCTGTGGGACGTGCGCGACGACGAGCTCTTCCTCGTCCGCGACCGCATGGGCATCAAGCCGCTCTACTACTACGCGACCCCCGACGGCGTGCTGTTCGGCTCCGAGCCGAAGGCGATCCTCGCCCACCCGAGCGCCGACGCCGTCGTCGACCTGGACGGGCTGCGCGAGCTGCTCTCGCACGTCAAGACGCCGGGCCACGGCGGCTACCGCGGGATGCACGAGGTCCGTCCGGGCTCGCTGGTCCGCGTGCGGCGCGAGGGCCTCTCGGTGCGGCGCTACTGGCAGCTCGAGGCGATCGAGCACACCGACGACCAGGACACCACCGTCGCCCGCGTCCGCGAGCTGCTCGAGGACATCGTCTCGCGGCAGCTGATCTCCGACGTCCCGCTGTGCTCGCTGCTGTCGGGCGGCCTGGACTCGTCGGCCATCACGGCGCTCGCCGCCCGCCAGCTGCGCGACCGCGGGGCCGGGCCGGTGCGCTCGTTCTCGGTCGACTTCGTCGGCTACGAGGACGCGTTCGCCGCCGACCCGATGCGCGACACCCCCGACGGGCCCTACGTCCGCGAGCTCGCCGAGTACGTCGCGGCCGACCACGAGGCGATCACGCTCTCCAACGACGACCTCATGGACCCCGGCGCCCGCGCCGCGGTGCTGCGGGCCCGCGATCTGCCGCTCTCGCTCGGCGACATGGACACCTCGCTCTACCTGCTGTTCAAGGCGATCCGGGGCCGGTCGACGGTGGCGCTCTCGGGCGAGTCGGCCGACGAGGTGTTCGGCGGCTACCGCTGGTTCCACGACGCCGACGCGGTGAACGCCGACACCTTCCCGTGGATGGCCGGGACCTCCGGCCCGCTGGACCTCTCGCGCAGCTTCTTCGACCCGGAGTTGCTGACGGCACTGGACCTGCCGGGCTACGTCGAGCAGTCCTACCGCGACGCCCTGGCCGAGGTCCCGCACGTGGACGGCGTCTCGGCGCAGGAGCGGCGGATGCGCGAGATCTGCTACCTGCACCTCACCCGCTTCGTGCAGATCCTGCTCGACCGCAAGGACCGGATGTCGATGGCCAGCGGGCTCGAGGTCCGGGTGCCGTTCTGTGACCACCGACTCGTCCAGTACGTCTTCAACACCCCGTGGGCGCTCAAGACCTTCGACGGCCGGGAGAAGTCGCTGCTGCGTGCGGCGACCCGGGACGTGCTGCCCGCCTCGATCGCCGACCGCGTCAAGAGCCCGTACCCCTCGACGCAGGACCCGGGCTACGAGAAGGCGGTGCGCGGCGACCTGGCCGACCTGCTCGCCGACTCCACCGCCCCGGTCCGCCGGCTGGTGGACGCCGACCGCATCCGCGCGGCCGTGGACGCGCCGGCGGAGTCGGGCACGAGCCTCGAGGTCGACCGGGCGCAGATGGAGAACGTGCTGCAGCTCAACGCCTGGATGGAGCGCTACTCGCCCACCGTCGAGACGAGCTGACTGGTCGGTACGCCTCCGCCCAGCGCGGTACGAACGGCCGGTTCGTCAC
>NZ_JBVPVA010000924.1:0-4982 GCF_055612215.1 Actinomycetospora sp.
GCTGTTCGTCAAGGCCGTGGCGGGCGGCGGCGGGCGCGGGATGCGTCTGGTCCGCGAGCAGAGCCGGCTGCGGGAGGCGCTGCAGGCCGCGATGCACGAGGCGTCCTCGGCGTTCGGCGACGCCACGGTGATCCTCGAGAAGGCGGTGATCGACCCGCGGCACATCGAGGTGCAGATCCTCTCCGACGCGTCGGGTCACGTGATGCACCTCTTCGAACGCGACTGCTCGGTGCAGCGCCGCCACCAGAAGGTCGTCGAGATCGCGCCGGCGCCCCACCTCCCGGAGGAGCTCCGCGCGCGGATCTGCGCCGACGCGGTGAGGTTCGCGACGGCGATCGGCTACGTCAACGCGGGCACCGTCGAGTTCCTGCTCGACCGCGACGGGCAGCACCACTTCATCGAGATGAACCCGCGCATCCAGGTCGAGCACACCGTCACCGAGGAGGTCGCCGACGTCGACCTCGTCGCCGCCCAGATGCGCATCGCGTCGGGGGACACCCTCGCCGACCTCGGCCTCTCGCAGGACGCGGTCGCACTGCACGGGTTCGCGCTGCAGTGCCGCATCACCACCGAGGACCCGGCCAACGAGTTCCGCCCCGACACCGGGGTGATCTCGGCCTACCGGTCGGCGTCCGGCTCCGGCGTGCGCCTCGACGGCGGCACCGCGTACGCGGGCGCCCAGGTCAGCGCCCACTTCGACTCGCTGCTGGTCAAGGTCACCTGCCGCGGCCGGGACTTCACGACGGCGGTCCGGCGCGCCCGTCGCGCGCTGGCGGAGTTCCGGGTCCGCGGGGTCTCGACGAACATCCCGTTCCTCATGGCCCTGCTCGACGAGCCCGACTTCCGCGAGGGACGGGTGACGACGAGCTTCATCGCCGACCACCCGGCGCTGCTCTCCGCGCGCGCCCCGGCCGACCGCGGCACCCGCCTGATGAGCTACCTCGCCGACGTCACGGTCAACAAGCCGCACGGCTCCCGGCCCGCCCTCGCCGACCCGCGGGAGAAGGTGCCGCACGGCACCGACCTGTCGACCGAGCCCCCGCCCGGCTCCCGGCAGCGCCTCGGCGAGCTGGGCCCGGAGGGCTTCGCGGCGTGGTTGCGCGCGCAGACCGGGGTGCTGGTCACCGACACGACGTTCCGCGACGCCCACCAGTCCCTGCTCGCGACCCGGGTGCGCACCCGGGACCTGGTCGAGATCGCCCCCTACGTCGCGCGGACCTGCCCGGAACTGCTCTCGCTCGAGTGCTGGGGCGGGGCGACCTACGACGTGGCGCTGCGCTTCCTCGCCGAGGACCCGTGGGAGCGGCTGGCCCGGCTGCGCGAGGCGGTCCCGAACCTGTGCCTGCAGATGCTGCTGCGCGGACGCAACACCGTCGGCTACACGCCCTACCCCACCGAGGTGACCGACGCCTTCGTCGCGGAGGCGGCCCGCGTCGGGATCGACGTCTTCCGGATCTTCGACGCGCTCAACGACGTCGCGCAGATGCGCCCGGCGATCGAGGCCGTGCGCCGGTCCGGCGGAGCCGTCGCCGAGGTCGCGCTCTGCTACACCGGCGACCTCTGCGACCCGGCCGAGCGGCTCTACACCCTCGACTACTACCTGCACCTGGCCGAGCAGATCGTCGACGCGGGCGCCCACGTCCTGGCGATCAAGGACATGGCCGGGCTGCTGCGCCCGCCGGCCGCCCGGACGCTCGTCACGGCCCTGCGCGAGCGCTTCGACCTCCCGGTGCACCTGCACACCCACGACACCGCGGGCGGGCAGCTGGCCACGCTGACCGCCGCCATCGAGTCGGGGGTGGACGCCGTCGACGCGGCGGTCGCCTCGATGTCGGGCACCACCAGCCAGCCCTCGCTCTCCGCGCTCGTGGCGGCGACCGACCACAGCGACCGGACGACGGGGCTGGGCCTCGAGGCCGTCAACGCCCTGGAGCCCTACTGGGAGCTGGTGCGGAAGGTCTACGCGCCGTTCGAGGCGGGACTCACCAGCCCCACCGGCCGCGTCTACACCCACGAGATCCCCGGCGGCCAGCTGTCCAACCTGCGCCAGCAGGCCGTCGCGCTGGGCCTGGGCGACCGCTTCGAGGCCGTCGAGGACGCCTACGCGGCCGCGGACCGGATGCTCGGGCACCTGGTGAAGGTGACGCCGTCGTCGAAGGTGGTCGGTGACCTCGCGCTGCACTTCGTCGGCGCCGGCGTCGATCCGGCCGCCTTCGAGGCCGACCCGTCGCGCTACGACATCCCCGACTCGGTGATCGGGTTCCTGCGCGGGGAGCTCGGCGACCCGCCCGGCGGCTGGCCCGAGCCGCTGCGCTCGAAGGCCCTCGCGGGCCGGGCCGAGAAGCCCGGGCCCGCCGAGCTGACCGACGACGAGCGCAAGGGGCTCGAGACCGACCGCGCCGCGATGCTGAACGAGCTGCTCTTCCCGGGCCCGACCAGGGACTTCCGCGAGCACCGCAGTGCCTACGGCGACACCTCGGTGCTCCGCAGCCAGGAGTTCTTCTACGGGCTGCGCCCCGAGGTGGAGTACGCGGTCGACCTGGAGCCCGGCGTCCAGCTGCTCATCGCGCTCGAGGCGATCTCCGAGCCCGACGAGCGCGGCCTGCGCACCGCGCTGATGTCGCTCAACGGGCAGCTGCGACCGGTGCAGGTGCGCGACCGGTCCGTCACCACCGACGTCAAGGCCGCCGAGAAGGCCGACCGCGCCGACCCGTCCCACGTCGCCGCGCCGTTCGCCGGGGTGGTCACGCTGGCCGTGGCCGAGGGCGACCACGTCCCGGCCGGCGGGACGGTCGGCACCATCGAGGCCATGAAGATGGAGGCCGCGATCACGGCCCCGGCGGGCGGGACGGTCGCGAGGCTGGCGATCGGGGCAGTCCAACAGGTCGAGGGCGGTGACCTCGTCGTCGTGCTGGCGCCGTGAGCAGGATCGTCGCCGGGACGGCGGGCGGGCAGCGGATCGCGGTGCCGCCGGTCGGGGTGCGGCCGACGTCGGACCGGGTCCGCGAGGCGCTGTTCTCCCTGCTGGCGGCCCGCGGGGTGCTCGAGGACGCCGTGGTGCTCGACCTCTACGCCGGGTCCGGGGCGCTCGGGCTGGAGGCGCTCTCGCGCGGGGCGCTGACCGCGACGCTCGTCGAGCGCGACCCCCGGGCCTGCGGGGTCGTCCGGACCAACGCGCGCACCACGGGCCTGACCGGCGCCCACGTGCGTCGCGCCGCCGTCACGACGTTCCTGCGACGCCCCACCGACACCGTCGACCTGGTGTTCGTCGACCCGCCCTACGCGGGGACGGAGGACGAGGTCGACGCCGTGCTGGCCGCGCTCCCGCCGTGGCTCGCCGCGGGTGCGCTCGTCGTCGTCGAACGGGACTCCCGGACCCGGACCCCGGCCTGGCCCGACGGGCTCGTCCCCGAGGAACCGCGGGTCTACGGGGAGACGACACTGCACCTGGCGGGTACGCCGGAGGCGTGAGCGACCTCGAGGAGCGCTACCTGGCGCTGGTGCGCGACGAGCTCCCCGCCGCGGCCCGCCGGGAGGGCTGGGTGATCCGGAACGACCACTGCTTCGGTCGGGTGCTGCTCGACGACGCGGTGGGCGGCTGCTGGTACGACGTCCTCGGCCGAGGACGGGGCGCCGCGTTCCGGAAGCTCGACCACGCGCAGCTCGCGCACGCCGTCGAGCAGGGGGAGCGCATGCTGCGCGAGGGGGGTCCGGTGGTGGCCGCCCTCGACGCGCAGTCGCTCACCTGGCGGGGGAAGCCGGCCAAGGCCTGACGCCCCGGGTGGCGGGAGAGCATCATGCGCGCGTGACCGATCTCGAGGACTCGATCCGGGGCTGGGACCCGGAGCCGGTGACCACGACGGGGACGACGACCGAGTGGGCGGTCGCCGCCGTGTCCGGGCTCTTCGACCTCGACCCGGTCGCGGCCGAGGGCGACCCGCTGCCGCCGATGTGGCACTGGTTCGGGTTCCTCGAGCACCCACGCCAGGACGAGCTCGGCGACGACGGCCACCTCGAGGCCGGCCACTTCCTGCCGCCGCTGGCCCAGCGCCGCCGCATGATGGCCGGCGGCCGGCTGCGCGTGACGCGGCCGATGCGGGTCGGGGAGACGCTGACCCGGCGCTCGTCGCTGGTCCGTGCCGCCGTCAAGCACGGGCGCAGCGGCGACATGCTGCTGGTGTCGGTGCGCGACGAGTTCCTCGACGACGAAGGCGACGCCGCCGTCACCGAGGAGACCGACATCGTCTACCGCTCGCAGGCCCCCGGGCAGGCGCGCGGCCTGGGGTTCGACACGCCGTCGGACGAGGTGCCCGCGACGAGCGGGGAGGAGGTCACGCTCGTGCCCGACGCGACCCTGCTGTTCCGGTTCTCGGCTCTGACCTACAACACGCACCGCATCCACTACGACCACCCGTACGTCACCGCGGTCGAGGGCTACCCCGGCCTCGTCGTCCACGGGCCCCTGCTCGCGCTGATGCTGCTGGAGATCCCGCGCCGGCACCGCTCGGACCGCGCGGTCACGGCCTTCGACTACCGACTCTCGCGACCCGCGTTCGCCGGCCACCGGCTCGTCGCCGACCACGACGGCGAGCCGGGCACGACCGGGCTCACGGTCGGCGCCGGCACGGCCGGCCTCCCGGCGTCGGTGGCCGGCACGATCACGCTGGCCTGATCGCGTCGAGGAAGGCCGGGACCCCGTCGACGACGACGTCGTCGAGCCGCCGCCGGCGCCACACGCCCGGGGTGACGGCGAGGTGGATCTCGACGACGCCGTCGTGGGCGCCGGTCGCGCGATGGGTCTCCCGGTAGCCCACCCGGGCGCTGACCCGGAGCGAGGCGGCGTTGCCCACCGTGGCACCGGTGACGGCCCGGACCGCCCCGAGGTGGGAGAACGCGAGCTCGAGGACCATGAGCCGGACCCGGCGCCCCAGACCGCGGCCCTGCTCGGCGCGGGCGAGCCACGACGACGTCCGGACGGTGCC
>NZ_JBVPVA010000198.1:0-14310 GCF_055612215.1 Actinomycetospora sp.
GCGGCCGGGAGCATGATCAGCCGGGCGGCCTGCGACCGCGTCGCGCCCATCGCGTACCCCACCCGCGACAGCAGGGGCGGTACCTGTTCGATGCCCGAGACCAGCCCGTTCGCGATCGAGGGCACCGCGCCCATGAGCACGACGAAGTAGATCGTGCCGTCCGTCAGCCCGAACCACAGCACCGCCGCCGGCACCCACGCCACCGACGGCAGGCTCTGCAGGCCCGTGAGGACCGGCCCGATCGCCGAGCGCACCAGCGGCACCGTCGCGACCAGGAGCCCGAGCGGGGTCCCGACGATCACCGCGAAGACGAAGCCGAGCACCGCGCGGCTGATCGAGGTCCAGATGATCGAGAGCGCCTGCCCGCTGCCGAACTCCGCCGCGATCTGGGAGAACACCGCCCCGGGCGAGGGCAGCTTGAACTCCGGCAGGATCGCCGAGGCCCAGAGGATCTGCCACGCCACGACGAAGAGGACGACCGCGACGATCGGCGGCACGACGCTGGTCAGGAACCGCCGCCACCACGGCACCCGGCGTTCGGTCGGGGTGTCGAGGGCGTCGAGACCCCGCCCGACGTCGATCGACTCGTCCACCTCGCGGTCGTCGGTGATCGTCCCCCCGTCGTCACCGGCCATGGGCGGAGATCACCTCGCGCAGCTCGGTCGTGATGTCGTGGTGCAGCTCCTCGGCGTCGGTGTCCGAGCCGGTGCCCCACTCCCGCACCACGCGGCCCGGGCGCGAGGACAGCAGCACCACGCGCTCGGCCAGGCGGACCGACTCCCGCACGTCGTGGGTGACGAACAGGATCGTCGTGCCCGTCGCCTCCCAGACGCGCAGCAGCTCGGCCTGCAGGAAGTCGCGGGTGATCGCGTCGAGGGCCCCGAACGGCTCGTCCATGAGCAGGACGCCGGGCTGGACCTCCGTGGCGCCCGACCCGGCGGTCCCCGTGGCGGCCGCGAGCGCGCGGGCCAGGGCCACACGCTGGCGCATGCCGCCGGACAGCTCGTGGGGCCGCTTCTCCGCGAGCCCCTCGAGCCGGACGAGGGTGAGCAGCTCGCGCGCCCGCTCGCGGCGCTCAGTGCGCCCCACCCCGGCGAGGCGCAACGGCAGCTCGACGTTGCGTCTCGCGGGGGTCGGGCGGACCGAGCGGCGGGAGCGCGCCCGCGAGCTGCTCACGCTCGTCCGCCTCGAGGGTCTGGCGGAGAAGCGGCCCCACGAGCTCTCCGGCGGCATGCGCCAGCGCGTGGCGCTGGCCCGCGCGCTCGCCGCCGCCACCGGGACGGCCGGCTCGGGCGCCACCGAGGTGGAGCCCGGCGTCCTGCTCATGGACGAGCCGTTCGGCGCCCTCGACGCGATCACGCGCGACTTCCTGCAGGCCGAGCTGCTGCGTGTCTGGGAGGCGACGGGCACGACGATCCTGTTCGTCACGCACGACGTCCGGGAGTCGGTCCGCCTGGCCGAGCGGGTGGTGCTGCTGTCCTCGCGCCCGGGCCGCGTCGTGCGGGAGTGGGGCACCGGGTCCGAGACGGACCCCGAGGAGCTGCACCACGACATCACCACCGAGCTGCGCGAGGTGATCTCCGCCCATGGCCGCTGAGGACCAGGGGACGCTCACCGAGGAACGCGACGTCGACGAGTCCATCGACGTCGGACGCGGGCTCGACGCGCTGGACACCCCGACCGAGCGCCGGGTGCCGTGGTGGCGCCGGTTCCTGACGAGCGTCGTGCCGCCGATCGTCGCGGTGGTGCTCTTCGTCGTCGTCTGGCAGGCCCTGTGGGCCTCGGCGATCCTGCCCGAGTTCAAGCTGCCCTCGCCGGAGGCGGTGTTCGGCCAGATCACGGCGGAGTTCGGCAGCGGGCAGGCGCTGTCGATCATCTGGACCTCGGTGAGCCGCGCGGTGCTGGGCTTCCTGTTCGCCGTGATCATCGGGACGCCCCTCGGGCTCCTGGTCGCGACGGTGCCGCTGGTGCGGTCCGCGATCGGGCCGGTCCTCACGGGGCTGCAGAGCCTGCCGTCGGTGGCCTGGGTGCCCGCGGCGGTGCTGTGGTTCGGGCTGACCGACGGCACGATCTACTTCGTCGTCCTCATGGGCGCGGTGCCCTCGATCGCGAACGGCCTGGTGTCGGGCATCGAGCAGGTGCCCCCGCTGCTGCCGCGGGTGGGGTACGCGATGGGCGCGACCCGCGCGCAGGCCGCCCGGCTGATCATGCTCCCGGCGGCGCTGCCGGGGTTCTTCTCGGGCCTCAAGCAGGGCTGGGCGTTCTCGTGGCGCTCGCTCATGGCCGCGGAGATCATCGCGACCTCGCCGAGCCTCGGGTTCGGGCTGGGCGCCTACCTCAACCAGGGGGAGTCGCTCTCGGACATGCCCTCGGTGATGTCGGCGATCATCCTGATCCTGATCGTCGGCATCGGGGTGGAGCTGATCGCCTTCCGGCCGGCGGAGCGGCGGATCCTCGCGGCCCGCGGTCTGGCCACCGGGCCCTGAGCGGGACCGGCATGAGCGAGACGATGCAGGTCCACCCCTCGTCGGTGCCCTGTGCGGGCGGAGCGACGGTGTGGCTGACCGGGCTGCCGAGCGCCGGGAAGTCGACGATCGCGGCGGGCGTGGCCGATCGGCTGCGCACGGTCCGGTGCGGTGTGGAGATCCTCGACGGGGACCTCATCCGCACCAACCTGTCCAAGGGACTCGGGTACAGCCGCGAGGACCGGGCGGTGAACATCCGCCGGATCGGGTTCGTGTCCGGGCTGCTGGCGCGCAACGGCGTCATCGTGCTGGTCGCGTCGATCGCGCCGCACGCCGACGTGCGCGAGCAGGTCCGCGCCGACCACGACGGGCACGGCGTCCCCTACGTCGAGGTGCACGTCTCCACGCCGCTCGAGGTCGCCAGCGACCGCGACGTCAAGGGGCTCTACGCCCGCCAGCGGGCCGGCGAGGTCAGCGGCCTGACCGGGGTCGACGACGAGTACGAGGTCCCGGAGCGCCCCGACCTCGTGCTGCCCACGCACGAGCAGACGGTGGCGGAGTCGGTGGCGGCGCTCGTCGACCACCTCGTCGAGCGCGGGATCACCGAGCAGCCCCACACCGGCCTGCGCGACGCGCAGCGCCGGCCGTCCGGACCCAGCATCGACGAGCACGCGCGAACGGAGCACGCATGACCCGCGTCGACCCACCCCACCCCGGCGTCGACGGGGTGCCGCTGCCCGACGGTGCGTCGGGCACCGTCGTCGTCGCGCCGCCCGACGGGCGGCCGGGGACCTGGGCCGGGGCGCCGAGCGCGGTGTTCCGCGACGGCGTCTTCCACCTCGCGTACCGGCTGCGCCGCCCCGAGGGGGAGGGCCGCGGGTACGCGAACGTCGTCGCGCGCTCCACCGACGGCCTGCGCTTCGAGGTGGTCGCCGTGGTGGAGAAGGAACGGTTCGGGTCGGAGTCGCTGGAGCGGCCCGCCCTCGTCGTCACGCCGGAGGGCTGCTGGCGGCTCTACGTCAGCGCCGCGACGCCGGGCACGAAGCACTGGTGGGTCGAGATGCTCGAGGCCGACACCCCGGAGGGCCTGGCGACCGCGCCGTCGACGACCGTGCTGCCCGGCGACCCCGGGCCGCACGGCTGGGCGGTGAAGGACCCGGTGGTGCGCTCGCACGGCGGGCTCTGGCACCTGTGGGCCTCGGTGCACCCGCTCGACGACCCGGACGCCACCGACCGCATGACCACCGAGCACTACACCAGCCCCGACGGCGTGGCCTGGACCTGGCAGGGCACCGCGCTGCGCGCCGAGGCCGGCCGGTGGGACTCGCGCGGGGTGCGCATCAGCTCCGTCGTGGACCTCGGTGACCGGCTCGTCGCGACCTACGACGGGCGCGCCAGCGCCGCCGAGAACTGGGAGGAGCGGACCGGGGTCGCGGTGGACGGGGACTCGTTCGGGGCCTTCCGCATCGTCGGCGACGGACCCGCGGCCGCGGCACCGGAAGCGGCCCGGACGGGCGCGGGCCTGCGCTACCTCGACGTCGTGGCCCTGCCCGGCGGGGGCTACCGGCTCTTCTACGAGGTGACCCGACCCGACGGGGCCCACGAGCTGCGGACCGAGGCCGTGGCGGCGCGGCTCGTCGGCGCCGCCTGACGTCGCTCGTCGTGGCCCTCCCGGACTTCCTGCTCGTCGGCGCCGCCAAGTGCGGCACGTCCGCGCTGCACAACGCGCTGCAGAAGCACCCGCAGCTCTACCTCCCCGAGGTCAAGGAGCCGAAGTTCTTCCTCACCGACGGGCCGCCGCCGAGCGCGGGCGGCGGCCCGGGGGACGTGGCGACCTGGGGCGAGCACGTGTGGCGGCGCGCGGACTACGAGGCGCTGTTCGACCCGGCGCCGCCCGGCGCGCTGCGCGGCGAGGGCACCGTGTTCTACCTCTACGACACCGACGCCCACCAGCGCATCCACGACCTCGTCCCGGAGGCGAAGCTCGTCGCGGTGCTGCGCGACCCCGTGGAGCGGGCGCACTCGAACTGGTCGCACCTGCGCGGCGCGGGCCTCGAGCCCGAGGCCGACTTCCTCACCGCGTGCGGGCTCGAGGACGAGCGGCGCGCCGCCGGGTGGGCGCACTTCTGGCACTACGTCGCGCAGGGCCGCTACGGCGAGCAGCTCGAGCACCTGTTCTCGCTGTTCGCCCGGGATCAGGTGCTGCTGCTGCGCTACGAGGACCTCAGCGACGACCCGGTGACCACGGCGGACCGGGTGTGCGCCTTCCTCGGCGTGGAGACCGGGCTGATCGCCGAGGTGCCCCGCCACCACGTCCGGCCCGACGTCACCGGGCGCACGAGCGGCCCGACTCCGGCCGAGCGCGCCGCGGCGCTGCCGTGGTTCGCCGACGACACGGCCCGGCTGGGTGCCTTCGGCTCGTGAGCACTTTCGGGGGTCATAGCACCCTAAAGTGCTCACGAGCGCGAAGCGCACCTACACGAGCGGCGGGCCCGGCGCGTCGCCCGGCTCGTGGCGCAGCGGCGGGCCGACGGCGATTCGTGCACCCGGGGTGCGGCCGCGGCCCCACCCGAGCGCGTCGCGGTAGCTGCCGAGCGACGCGCCGAGGGCGGCCTCGTCGGGACCCTCGGTCAGCGGACCCCGGTCCGGCGCGACGAACAGCGCGTCGACGGGGCAGTAGGCCTCGCAGAGGAAGCACGTCTGGCAGTCGGCCTGCCGGGCGACGACCGGCACGCCGTCGGCCCCGCGGTCGAACACGTCGGTGGGGCAGACGTCGACACAGCGGTCGCACCCGATGCAGCGCTGCGCGGACACCAGCTCGATCACGCCGCCACCGCCAGGGCCGCCGGGCGGGTCCAGAGCTCGTCGAGCCCCCCGACGTCGAGGCGGTGGTGCCAGGCCGGGTCGCGGCCGGGCCGGTCCTCGCGCTTGTGCATGCCGCGCGACTCGTCCCGGGCCAGGGCGGCGGTGTACATCCAGCGCCCGGTGGCCGTCATCGCCGCGGCCTCCCGCGCCCGCCAGGGGTCGGCGTCCACCAGCCCGGTGCGGGCCGAGCGCCAGAGGTCGTCCAGGCGACCGAGCGCGGGGGCGAGCCGGTCCGCGTGGCGCAGGTAGTTCAGGTCGTAGGGCAGGACCTCGGCCTGCACCGCCCGGACCACCTCGCGCGCCGTGGTCGTCCCGACGCCGCCCGGCCGCAGGCCCGCGCCGCCCGCCCCCGTCGCGGGACGACGACGGTCGCGCACCGTCCGGGCGTGACGGGCCGCCGCCCGCCCGGCCCAGCTGCCCGAGGACAGCGCCCAGGCCGCGTTGTGGCTGCCGCCGCCGGTGAACCCGCCGCAGATGTACTCCCGGGTCGCGACGTCGCCCGCCGCGTACAGCCCGGGGACCCCGGTGTCGCAGCGGGTCGAGGCGAGCGCGATCCCGCCGGTCCCGCGCACCGTGCCCTCGGCGAGCAGCGTGATGGGGAACAGGTCGGTGAACGGGTCGATGCCGGCGCGGTCGAAGGCCAGGAAGAAGTTCGGCTGGCCGCGGCGCATCGCCGCCCGCTCGGCGGGCCCGGCGTGGTCGAGGCGGGCGAGCACCGGCTCGGAGAGCAGCGTCCGCGCGATCACCGACCGGCCCCGGGTGCTGCCCGCGCCCTCGAGCACGGTGCCATCGGCGCGGTAGAAGCTCGCGTAGCTGTAGTAGGCCGTCTTGGTGACCGAGCTGTGCGCGGGCGCGATCGCGTAGGCGTTGGAGAACTCCATGCCCGACAGGTGCGCCCCGACCTCGGCCGCCGCGAGGGTCCCGTCGCCGGTGTCGACGTGGGTGCCCAGCGCGCCACTGGCGAACGCGCACCCGCCGGTGGCCATCACGACGGCGCCGGCCCGCACCCGGTAGTCCCCGCCGGCCTGGCGGCGCTGCCCGGCCGCCCCGACGACCGCGCCGTCGGCGTCGGTCAGCAGCTCGAGCAGCGGCGAGTGGTCGAGGATCCGAACCCCCGCGCGGCGCACGAGCACCCGCATCCGCCGCATGTACTCCGGGCCCTGCACCCCGCGGCGGATCTGGTGCCCGTCGTCGTCGACCGGGAAGGGATAGCGCCCGCGCTCGGCGAGCTCGTCCATCCCGGCGTAGGTCTCGTCGAGCACGCGGGTCATCCAGCCGCGGTCGGCGAGGTGGCCGCCGAGCGCCTCGCGGGACGCCATCGCCACCTCGCGGGCGGCGGGGTCGGGCTCGACGTACCAGACGCCGGTCCCCGCGGCGGCCGTCGCACCGGACGCGCCACACCAGCCCTTGTCGACGAGCACGACGTCGGCCCCGGCGTCGGCGGCGCGCAGGGCGGCCCACGCGCCGGCCGGCCCACCCCCGGCGACGAGGACATCGGTCTCGAGCTCCACCGCGGGGTCGGTCACGGGCGCGGTCCTTCCTGGTCGGGCGCGGCGGGTTCCGGCGCGGGCAGGGCGCGCAGCCGGGCGGTGAAGATCTGATTGCGGTCGGCGAGGCTCCCCGGCGCGCGGCCGTGGCCCCAGCCGATCCAGCCGCGGTACTCCCCGAAGCGGCCCTGGGCGGCCAGGGCGTCCTCGTCGCGCAGCGGGGAGCCGGCCGGCGCGGGACCGGAGAGCGGCGAGACGAACAGCGCGTCGGTGGGGCAGTGCGCCTCGCAGAGGAAGCAGGTCTGGCAGTCGGACTGGCGGGCGATGCTCGGCCGGCCGGCGTCGTCGGCGTCGAAGACGTTGGTGGGGCAGACGTCGACGCAGATGGCGCAGTCGATGCAGCGGGCCTCGCTGATCACCTCGATCACGACGCGATCACCGCCCGGCGCTCGTCGGCCAGCACCGCCACGTCGTCGAGCCCCCGCACCCGCAGCCGGCGGGCCTGGCCCGGATCGGTGTCGGGGTGGTCGTCGCGCTGGTGCATCGCCCGGGACTCCGGGCGGGCCAGCGCGGCCCGGTACATCCAGCGGGCGTGGGCGACCATCGCGGCGGCCTGCCGGCTGTGTGTACCCGGCCGGTCGGCGGGGGCGAGCCCGTCGACGACCTCCTCCCACAGCGGGTCGAGGACGGCGAGCGACTCGCGCAGCCCCGCCCCGGTCCGGAAGCGGTTGAGCTCGAGGGGCAGCACCCGGGCCTGGACGGCGGCGACGACCTCGCCGGCCGTGCCGCGCGGCCGCCCGGGCGGGCGCAGTCCGGCGCGCCCCGCGCGCACGACGTGGGCGGCGGGTCGCGTGTCGACGGCGTGGCGGGCGGCCGCCGCACCGGCCCAGCTGCCCGAGGAGATCGCCCACGCGCCGTTGTGGCTGCCGCCGCCGGTGATCCCGCCGGTGATGTCCTCCCGGGACGCCGCATCCCCCGCGGCGAACAGGCCGGGCACCGCCGTCGCACAACCCACGCCGGGCACGGCGATGCCGCCGGTGCCGCGCACCGTCCCCTCGAGGACGGCCCGGACGGCGAAGCGCTCCCGGAACGGGTCGACGCCCATCTTGTCGAAGGGCAGGAAGAAGTTCGGCTGCGACCAGCGCATCCGCTCGTGCAGTTCCGGCTCGGCGCGGTCGAGCCGGGCGTAGACGGGGCCCTCGACCATGGCCCGCTGCAGGGCGGGCCGGCCCATGCCGCCGATGTCGAGCTCCGTGCCGTCGGCACGGCTGTAGCTCGCGAACTGGTACATGAGGCCCTTGGTCTCGGCGCCGAACGCGGGCGCGGTGCCGTACTGGCAGGAGAACTCCATCCCGGAGAGCTCCGCGCCGACCTCGGCGGCCATCAGCGCCCCGTCCCCGGTGTCGACGTTGCAGCCGAGCGCTCCCGAGAGGAACGCGCAGCCGCCGGTGGCGACGACGACGGCGCCGGCCTCGATCGACCAGGGCGCGTTGCCGTGCTGCCGGTGCACCCCGGCCGCTCCGACGACCGCCCCGTCGTCGTCGTGGAGGAGCTCGGTCGCGGGGGACTGGTCGACGACGACCACGCCGGCGCGGCGCACCCGGCGTCGCTGCAGCCGCATGTACTCCGGTCCCTGCAGGCTGCCGCGGTAGCGGCGTCCGTCGCCGGCGAGTTCGTCGGGTGGGAAGGGATAGCCGGCCGCGGCGAGCTCGCCCACGGCGTCCCAGGTCCGCGCCACGGCGGCGGCCATGCGGGTGCGGTCGGCGAGGAACCCGCCCTCGCGCATCCGCGTCTCGATCGCCCGCTCGCGGGCCTCGCCGTCCGGCGGCACGAACCACAGGTTGTTGCCGCCGGCCGCGGCGGCCCCGCTCGTGCCGCACCAGCCCTTGTCGACCAGGGCGACGGTTGAGCCCTCGGCTGCGGCCGCGAGCGCGGCCCACGTGCCGGCGGGGCCGCCGCCGAGGACCAGCACCCCGACGCGGGCGGGGACCGCGACCGGCCGGCGGGCGCTGCGGCGGACGCGGGGTCCGGCTCCGGGCCCCGTCACGCCCGGCCCCCGGGCGTGACCCACGAGTCGACGTCGAACGGGCCGGCCGCGAGCTGCTGGGAGACCAGGAAGTCCAGCGTCGTCCGCGCGGTGGCGACGTCGGTCGGGGTCACCGCCGGGTTCCCGAACTCGGCGGCCGGGTAGGACTGCGCGATGATCGGCTGCGGCAGCCCCGAGACCTTCGCGGCCCAGGCCTGGTAGGCCGAGGGGTCCTTCGCGATCCCGCCGGCGGCCTCGGCGATCGCGGCGTTCCAGGCCTGCGCCAGCTGCGGGTGCCTGCCCGCCGCGTCGGTGCCGATGGTGATGTAGCTGTTGCCGGGCAGACCGGGGTGGGCGCTGGCCTTGTCGATGACGGCGTAGCCCTTGGCGGCGAGCTGCGGGGCGACGGGCACCGGGGCGGCGTAGGCCGCGATGTCGCCCTTGTCGAGCGCCTGCTGCGCGCTGTTGGCGAGCAGGAACGTGATCTTGACCTGGGAGGCCAGCCCGGTCTGTCCGAGCAGCCCGACGAGGTAGCGGTGCATGTAGGAGCCCTGCTGCGTCGCCACGGTCTTCCCGCGCAGGTCGTCCAGCGAGGTGACGCCGCGTCCGGCGACGAGCCAGGCGTCCTGGCCGCGCAGGCTGACCCCGGCGAGGGTGGTGGGCAGATTCGCGGCGCGCCCGGACACGGCGGGGGTGTCGCCGAGGACGCCCATGTCCAGCGAGCCGCCCTTGAGGGCCTGGTTCAGGTTGGGGCCGTTCGGGAACGACGTGAACGCCACGTCGGAGATCCCGGCGTCGCGCAGGTGGCGCTGCAGGATGCCCTGGCTGTAGGCCCACTGCTCGACGCCGTAGCCCTGCTGGCTGCCGGTGACGATGACGCCGACGCGCAGGGTGGCGCCGCCGGAGCCCCCCGGGCCGCCCGAGCCCCCGGACGAGCACGCGGCGAGGACGAGCAGCAGCAGGACGGGGAGGGCGGCGCGCCGGAGCAGGCGGATCACGGGGTGTTCTCCTCGGGGAGCGATGCGGTGGTGGTGGCCGAGGTCTCGACGCCCAGCCAGCCCAGGAGCTGGTCGCGGTGGGTGCCGAACGCCGCGCCACTGGGGTCGCGCGGGCGGTCGAGGTCGACGGGGAGCTCGTGGGCGAGCGCGCCGTCGCGCAGGACGACGGCCCGGTCGGCGAGGGTCACGGCCTCGTCGACGTCGTGGGTCACGAGGATCGCGGTGAGGCCGCGCCGCGCGCAGAGGTCGGCGATGAGGCGCTGCATCCGCAGCCGCGTGAGCGCGTCGAGCGCGGCCAGGGGCTCGTCGAGCAGCAGCAGGTCGGGGTCGCGGACGAGCGCACGGGCGAGGGCGACGCGCTGGGCCTCGCCGCCGGAGAGGGTTTTCGGCCACTGGTGGGCGAGGTGGGCGAGCCCGACCTCGTGCAGCGCCTCGATCGCCCGTTCCCGCACGTCGGCGCCGCGCAGACCGAAGGCCACGTTGCGCCACGCGCGCTGCCACGGCAGCAGGCGCGGCTCCTGGAAGGCGACCGAGACGCGCGACGGGACGCGCACCCGGCCCTCCGCCTCGCGGTCGAGGCCGCCGAGGATCTTCAGCAGCGTCGTCTTGCCCGAGCCGCTGGCCCCGAGCAGCGCGAGGAACTCGCCGGGACGCACCTGCAGGTCGACCCCGCGCAGGATCTCGCGCTGCCCGAAGCGCCGGCGGACACCGCGGGCGTCGACGGCGAGGGCGGTCGGGGCGTCGGCGGGCTCGTCGGCGACGACCGTGCCCGGGAGGAGGGAGGTCATCTCAGCTCGCCTCCAGACCCTGGCGCCAGGTGAGCAGCACTCGCTCGAGCACCCGGACGACCAGGTCCGAGATCAGGCCGAGCAGGGCGTAGACGACGAGGCAGACCACGATCCGGTCCGTGCGCAGGTTGTCCTGCGCCTGCAGCATCAGTGAGCCGATGCCACCGTCGGAACTGATCTGCTCGCCGACCACCAGCGCGAGCCAGGCGATCCCCAGCGCGAGCCGCAGCCCGACGAGGATGTTCGGCAGGGCACCGGGCAGCACGACCGAGCGGATCACGCTCCAGCGCCCGGCACCGAAGGTCCGGGCCGCCTCGACGAGCCGGCCGTCGACGTTGCGGATGCCGACCAGGGTGTTCACGTAGACCGGGAAGCTGACGCCCAGGAACACCAGCGCGATCTTCGGGGTGTCCCCGATGCCGAACCACAGGATCAACAGCGGGGTGATCCCGAGGAAGGGCAGGGTCCGCAGCATCTGCATCGGGCTGTCGACGAGGTCCTCGCCCACCCGGAACAGGCCGGACACGAGGGCGAGGGCCAGCCCGACGGGCACGCCGAGCGCGAGGCCGACGGCCGCACGCTGCAGCGAGACGAGCAGGGCGGTGTCGAGGTCGCCCGAGGCGACCATGTCTCCCGCGGTCCTGACGGTGTCGAGCGGGGAGGACAACGTGTCCGGGGTGAGCACCCCGGTCTCCGCGAGGACCTGCCATGCGACGAGCAGGGCGACGACGACCAGGGCGCGGCGCAGCGGCCGCGGGACCACGCGGCGGGACCGGGCGGCGCGCAGCGGGAGGTCGCGCAGGACGGGCGCGGCCGGGGACGGGTGGTCGGTGGCGACCGGTGGTGCGGACACGGGGGCCCTTCGGGTCGGTGGACCCCGGGCGCGCGCAGCACGGCCCCGTCGTCCCCCGGGGGAGGGAGGACGACGGTGCGGGACGTGCGGAGGTGGCGCGGTCCGGGAGGACTCGGGGCGCGCGGCTCGAGGGGGCCGCGCGCCGGTCAGGCTCTCAGAGCGAGCGACAGACCGCGCTGCAGGTGCGCTTGAAGTCGAGGTGACGACGACGGGAGAACGTCGCAGCGTTCACGGCGCCCGCCTCCCGGTCGTGGTGGTGCGCCCGGAGGCGTACCGCTCGGTCACTGCATCTTGTGTGGCGTGTTCGCCGAGGGTCAAGAGCGTCGGGACGTGCTGTGTGGCCGGTCTCAGTGACTTGACCTGACAACCGACACACAACGTGCACCGACGCCGGGGGGTCCGATCGCGAAGGAGACGACCGGACCTCCCGGGCCCTCGGCGGAGCGCCTCAGACGCGCGCGGGCAGCTCCGCACGGGTCCAGGTGTTGACGAGCTCCAGGCCGCTGCGCTCGAAGAGCTGCGTGACCGGGCAGCGGCGCGCGGTCTCGGAGATCAGCGTGTCGAACTGCTCCGGAGTCGCATCGGTCTCGACGGTGGCGCGCACCTCGACGCGGTCGAAGTTCGCGTTGCCCTCCGCGCCGCCGACGAGCACCGCGGTGTCGAGGTCGCCCTGGATGTCGAAGCTCCACTGCCCCAGCGAGATGCCGAGGTCCTTCGCGACGAGGCTCGCGGTCACCTGGTTGCACGAGGTCAGGGCGCCGAGGGCGTAGAAGAGCGGGCTCGGCGCGGAGTCGGCACCGCCGAAGGCCGGGTAGGCGTCGGCGGTGAAGACGTGCCCGCCCTCGCCGCCCGCGGTGAGGGTCTGGAAGACCCCGGTCCCCTCGCCGTGGACGGCGAACGGGACGACGGTCTCCTTGGGCTTGATGGCCATGAGGGGGCTCTCCTTCGAGAGGGTGGGGTGATCACCGGTGCGCGGACGCGCGTCGGGCGGAGGGGGCGCGCGCCGTCATCGGGCGCGCGAGGACGCCGCGGCGGTGCCGCGGTCAGTGAGGGTGGGGCAGGCCGGGAGACGGCTCAGCGGGCGGGTCGACAGCCCATCGAGGGCGTCCGGCACAGGTCGACGTGCAGGCGTCGCACCAGTGTCGGGATCACGATCACCCTTCCTAGTCGATCGGACCCGCCACGCCAACCCGGCCTGTCTCACAGGAGGGGGAGGACGCCCTCGCCCACCTGGTAGGCCTCCTCGAGGTGGGGGTAGCCGGACAGCACGAACTCGTCGATCCCGAGCTCGTGGTACTCCGCGATCCGCTCCGCCACCTGCTCGTGGCACCCGACGAGGGCCGTGCCCGCCCCGCCGCGGACGAGCCCGACGCCGGCCCAGAGGTTCGGGCTGATCTCGAGGTCGTCGGCCGAGCCGCCGTGCAGGGCGAGCATCCGCTGCTGGCCGACCGACTGGCTGGTGCGCAGGGCGGCCTGGGCGCGGGCGATCTCCGCGGGGTCGAGGGCGTCGAGCATGCGCCGCGCCTCGGCCCACGCCTGCTCGGCGGTGTCGCGGGTGATGACGTGCAGCCGGATCCCGAAGCGGATCGCCCGGCCGGCCTCGTCGGCCAGCTTCCGGACCCGCCCGATCTTCTCGGCGACCTGCGCGGGCGGCTCGCCCCAGGTCAGGTACACGTCGGCGTGGCGGGCGGCCACGGGCAGCGCGGCGTCGGAGGACCCGCCGAAGTAGACCGGCGGCGTCGGGTCCGGTGCGGCCAGCGTGCCGGCCCCGGCGACGTGGTAGTGCTCGCCGGTGTAGTCGAAGGGGTCGGAGTGCCACGCCCCCCGCAGCACCGTCAGGAACTCGTCGGTGCGCGCGTAGCGCGAGTCGTGTTCGGCCCAGTCACCGAAGCGCTGCTGCTCGACCGCGTCGCCGCCGGTGACGACGTTGAGCATGAGACGCCCGCCCGAGATGCGCTGGTAGGTCGAGGCCTGCTGGGCGGCGAGCGTGGGGGAGATCAGCCCGGGGCGGAACGCGACGAGGTAGCGCAGCGTGCGGGTCTCGCGCAGCAGGGCCGCCGTCGTGATCCAGGCGTCCTCGCAGAAGGTCCCGGTGGGCGTGAGCACCCCGGTGAAGCCGAGGTGCTCGGCGGCGCGAGCGATCTGGGCCAGGTAGTCGAGGTCGGGCGGACGCGCGGTGGCGCCGGCCTCCCCACGGTCGGCGTGGCGGCGCGCGACGATGCCGCGGGCGTCGCCGGAGGTCGGCAGGAACCAGTGCGGGACGATCATGGCGCTCCGCGCCGGGTGGAAGGATGCGGTCGCCGGGACGACCGAATCCGGTCACATCGGCGCGGCCCTCCCCTCGAATCGGCGGTCGACGACGTCGGCGAAGCGGACGCGTCCGGGGATCACCCCGGCGTCGGAGAACGCGTCGGCGAGCTCCTGTTCCGAGGCCACCAGGCGGTCGTCCATCGGCACCGGCAGGTCCGGGCCGCGCTGCACGGCGAGCCGGGTGACGGGGAGCGACAGCTTGGTCTCCTGGCTCCACGAGACGGCGCGCTGCTCGCGGTGGGTGTCGGAGAAGCGCATCGCGGCGTCGACCCGGCGCAGGTAGTCCGCGATCGCCGCCTGCTTGCGCGCGTCGGCCAGCGCCCCGTTGCCCGCCACCTCGAACGAGTAGCCGTTGGCGGTGCCGTCCCCGGTGGCGACGACCCGGGCGCCGGACTCCAGCTGGGCCTGCGCGGTGTACGGGTCCCAGGTCGCCCAGGCGTCGACCTGGCCCTGCTTGTACGCCGCGTAGGCGTCGCTGGGTTGCAGGTAGCGGGGGTCGACGTCGTCGAGGGTCATCC
>NZ_JBVPVA010001203.1:0-2603 GCF_055612215.1 Actinomycetospora sp.
CGAGACCTTCGCGCGCCGCGAGTGGCCCCGCGCCGCCTGGTACGCCGCCGCCTACGACGTGGAGGTGGGCGCCCACCTGCTCCCGCGCACGGTCGCGGGCGCGTCGCTCGTGCTGTTCCGGACCCCGTCCGGCGAGGCTCACGCGCTGGAGAACGCCTGCTGGCACCGGCTGCTGCCGCTCTCGGAGGGCAGGCTCCTCGGCGACGAGGTGATGTGCGGCTACCACGGGCTGCGCTACGACGCCGACGGCCGCTGCACGTTCATGCCGTCGCAGAAGACCGTGAACCCGTCGGCCCGCGTGCGCTCCTACCCGGTCATCGAGCGCCACCGCTTCGTCTGGGTGTGGACCGGCGACCCCGCCGACGCCGACCCGGCGACGATCCCCGACCTGCACTGGAACGACGACCCGGCGTGGGCCGGCGACGGGCGCCTCATCCACGTCGACTGCAACTACAAGCTCATCGTCGACAACCTCATGGACCTCACCCACGAGACGTTCGTGCACGGCGGCAGCATCGGGCACCGCTCGGTGGCCGAGTCGCCGTTCGAGGTCACCCACGGCAAGGGCACCGTCACCGTCACCCGCTGGATGGTCGACGTCGAGGCGCCGCCGTTCTGGGCGCGTCAGCTGGAGTGGCGCGGGGCGCCGGCCGGCAACGTCGACCGCTGGCAGATCATCCACTTCACCCCGCCCGGGACCATCGCCATCGACGTGGGCGTCGCCCCCACCGGCACCGGCGCCCCCGAGGGCGACCGCTCGCAGGGCGTCAACGGGTTCGTGCTCAACACGATGACCCCGGAGTCGGCCACCTCCACGCACTACTTCTGGGCCTTCGCCCGCAACTACGCGCTGACCGACCAGCGGATCACGACGCTGCTGCGCGAGGGCGTCAGCGGGGTGTTCGGCGAGGACGAGGAGGTGCTCGCCGCCCAGCAGCGCGCCATCGACGCCCACCCGGACAAGGAGTTCTACAACCTCAACATCGACGGCGGCGCGATGTGGGCCCGCCGCCTGATCGACCTGATGCTGGCCGCCGAGGACGACTCGTACGCCGAGGCCGGCGCCCGCGCCGAGCGCGACATCGCCGAGCACCACCGCACCGACCCCGGCGACGGCGCCGAGCGCGAGGTCGCCCGGGCGCGGGCGGAGGCCGAGCGCGCGCGGAGCGGGTCGTGAGCGCCTCGACCTTCGTCGGGGCGACGGTCCGGGCCGTGCGGGCCGTCGCCGACGAGGTGCGCCAGGTGGAGCTCGTGCCCGACGACGGGGCCCGCGCCTACCCGCCGGGGAGCCACCTGGACCTCGCGCTCGAGGTCGACGGGCTGCCGGTGGTGCGCTCCTACTCCGTGGTCGGCGCGGCCCCCGAGCACGGCGCCTACCGGATCGCGGTGAAGCTGCTGGCCGACAGCCGCGGCGGGTCGCGCACCGTGCACGGGCTCGCCGCCGGCGACCGCCTCGAGCTGCGCCACCCCACGAGTCACTTCGAGCTCGACCCCCGGCGACCGGGGTACCTGCTCGTCGCCGGCGGCATCGGGATCACCCCGCTCGTCGGGATGGCCGAGGTGCTGGCCCGGCAGCGGGAGCGGACCGGAGCCCCGGTGCGCCTGGCCTACGCGGGGCGGCGGCGGGCGGCGATGCCGTTCGTCGACCACCTGCGCGGACTGCTCGGCGACGACGCCGTGGCCACCGCGGCCGGCGAGGACGGCGAGCGCCTCGACCTCGCGGCCGAGGTCGCGGGCCTGCACCCCGACGGCGAGGTCTACGTCTGCGGTCCGCCCCGGCTGACCGACGCGGTGCGGACGTGCTGGGCCGACCAGGGGCGGCCCGCGCGGCGGCTGCGCACCGAGACCTTCGGGACCGCCGGGCGCCACCCCACCGCGCCGTTCGACGTGGAGGTCCGCGACCACGGGCTCACCGTGCACGTCCCGCGCGACCGCACCCTGCTCGCGGCCCTGCACGACGCCGGGGTGGAGATGGTGTGGGACTGCCTGCGCGGCGAGTGCGGGCTGTGCACCGTGTCGGTGCTGGATCGCGAGGAGACCGCCGCCGTGGACCACCGCGACGTCTTCCTCGACGCCGACGAGCAGGACGCGTCCACGCGGATGTGCGCCTGCGTGTCCCGCGCCGTGGGCGGCCGGATCGCCATCGACACGGGCTACCGGACCGACGGCCCCCGGCCCGACCAGCTCCAGGCGTAGCGGCCGTCGTCGGCGGCCGTGCCCGCCTCGCCGAGCTCGAGGGGGCGGAAGGTGTCGACCATGACGGCGAGCTCGTCGACGTACTCGACCCCGAGCGAGCGCTCGACGGCACCGGGCTGGGGGCCGTGGGAGTGCCCGCCGGGGTGCAGGCTGATCGACCCCGGGCCGATGCCCGAGCCGCGGCGGGCCTCGTAGTTCCCGCCGCAGTAGAACATGACCTCGTCGGAGTCGACGTTGGCGTGGTAGTAGGGCACCGGCACCGAGAGCGGGTGGTAGTCGACCTTGCGGGGCACGAAGTTGCAGACGACGAAGCCCCGGCCCTCGAAGACCTGGTGCACCGGCGGTGGCTGGTGCACGCGCCCGGTGATCGGCTCGAAGTCGGCGATGTTGAACGTGAACGGGTAGAG
>NZ_JBVPVA010000030.1:0-4872 GCF_055612215.1 Actinomycetospora sp.
CTGCTTACAGCGGCGTGACCTGAACGGCCTGCAGGCCCTTCTGGCCCTGCTCGACGTCGAACGAGACGCGCTGACCCTCGTCCAGCGTCCGGAAGCCGCGGGACTGGATCGCCGAGTAGTGGACGAAGACGTCAGCGCCACCACCGTCGGGAGCGAGGAAGCCGAAGCCCTTCTCGCTGTTGAACCACTTGACGGTGCCTTCTGCCATTCCTGCTCCTCATACCGATCGCCCGAGGGTTTCTTCCTGCCCTCGGCCTTCAAGCCGCCGCCGGAGCGATGTACTCCAACCGCCGGAGCCGCTCGGACGCCTCGTTGGCCACGAGGAGGACCGTGCGGTCGGCGACAGCCTAGCGGGATCCCCCGGGCCTGGGACCAGCCCCGAGTCCCGAAAAGTCACCGGGAAGTCACGGTCCGCGAGTCCGACCCGCCGATCACGCCACGCCGCTGTCCGACTCCTGCGGGCCCGCGGCCTGCGGGTCGTCGATGCGGTAGCGGGCCGCCGCGTCGCGCACCGTGGCGTGGTCGACCTCGCCGCGCCGGGCGAGCGCGGAGAGGACCGCGACGACGACGTTCTCCGCGTCGACCCCGAAGTGGCGCCGGGTGGCGGGGCGGGTGTCGGAGAGCCCGAAGCCGTCGGTGCCCAGGGTCGTGTAGTCCCCGGGCACCCAGGTGCGGATGAGGTCGGGCACGGCCCGCATCCAGTCGGACACCGCCACCACCGGGCCCGCCACCTCGGACAGCACCGAGGTCACGTAGGGCGTGCGGGGCTCGTCGTCGGGGTGGGCCTGGTTGTGCCGCTCGCACTCGACGCCGTCGCGGCGCAGCTCCCCGTACGACGTGGCCGACCACAGGTCGGCCTGCACGCCCCACTCGCTCGCGAGCATCTCCTGGGCCTTCTGCGCCCACGGCATGGCCACGCCCGAGGCGAGGATCTGCGCGCGCGGCCCGGGCCCACCGGGGGCCTGGGCGTAGCGGTAGAGGCCCCGCAGCAGGCCGTCGACGTCGAGGCCCTCGGGCTCCGCGGGCTGGCGGTAGGGCTCGTTGTAGACGGTCAGGTAGTACATGACGTTCGGGTCGCGGCCCGGCTCCACGGGGGGCTCGCCGGCCGCGCCGTTGCTGGACTCGCCGTACATCCGCTCGAGCCCGTCGCGCACGATGTGGCCGATCTCGAAGGCGAACGCCGGGTCGTAGGCCACGACGCCCGGGTTGGTCGCCGCGAGCAGGTGCGAGTGCCCGTCGTTGTGCTGCAGGCCCTCGCCCACGAGTGTCGTTCGCCCCGCCGTCGCGCCCAGCAGGAACCCGCGCGCCATCTGGTCGGCGGCCGCCCAGATGCCGTCGCCGGTGCGTTGGAAGCCGAACATCGAGTAGAAGATGTAGATCGGGATCATCGTCTCGCCGTGGGTGGCGTACGAGGTCCCGACGGCGGTGAACGAGGCCACCGACCCGGCCTCGTTGATGCCCTCGTGCAGCAGCTGGCCGGTCTCGGACTCGCGGTAGGCCAGCAGCTGGTCGTGGTCGACCGAGGTGTAGAGCTGGCCCAGCGGGTTGTAGATCTTGAGGTTCGAGAAGAACGAGTCCATCCCGAACGTGCGGGCCTCGTCGGGGATGATCGGGATGACCCGCTTGCCGATCTCGGCGTCGCGGGTCAGCTCCTTGACCAGCCGGACGAACGCCATCGTCGTGGCGATCTCCTGCTTGCCCGAGCCGCGCCGCACGACGTCGTAGACCTTGTCGCCGGGCAGCACGAGCGGCTTGCTGCGCAGCCGGCGCTCGGGCAGCGCGCCGCCGAGCTGGCGGCGCCGGTCGAGCATGTACTCGATCTCCGGGGCGTCCTTGCCGGGGTGGTAGTACGGCGGCAGGTAGGGGTCGCGCTCGAGCTCGGCGTCGCTGATCGGCACGCGGACCTCGTCGCGGAAGGTCTTGAGGTCCTGCAGGGTCAGCTTCTTCATCTGGTGGGTCGCGTTGCGGCCCTCGAACGTCGGGCCCAGCGTGTAGCCCTTGATCGACTTCGCGAGGATTACCGTCGGACGCCCCTCGTGCTCGAGCGCGGCCTGGTAGGCGGCGTAGACCTTGCGGTAGTCGTGGGCGCCGCGCTTGAGGTTCCACACGTCGTCGTCGGACATGTCCTTGACGAGCTCCTTGGTGCGCGGGTCGCGCCCGAAGAAGTGCTCGCGGACGTAGGCACCGTCGTTGGCCTTGTAGGTCTGGAAGTCGCCGTCGGGCGTGGTGTTCATCAGGTGGATCAGCGCGCCGTCGCGGTCGGCGTGCAGCAGCCGGTCCCACTCGCGGCCCCAGACGACCTTGACGACGTTCCACCCGGCCCCGCGGAAGAACGACTCGAGCTCCTGGATGACCTTGCCGTTGCCGTGGACCGGGCCGTCGAGGCGCTGCAGGTTGCAGTTGATGACGAAGGTCAGGTTGTCCAGGCCCTCGGCCGCGGCCACGTGGATCGCGCCGCGCGACTCCGGCTCGTCCATCTCGCCGTCGCCGAGGAACGCCCAGGTGTGCTGCTGGGAGGTGTCCTTGACGCCGCGGTTGTGCAGGTAGCGGTCGAAGCGCGCCTGGAAGATCGCGTTGATCGGTCCGAGGCCCATCGACACCGTCGGGTGCTCCCAGAACCAGGGCATGAGCCGGGGGTGGGGGTAGCTCGGCAGGCCGCCGCCCGGGCCGGCGTGGGAGAGCTCCTGACGGAACCCGTCGAGGTGCTCGGCGCCCAGGCGGCCCTCGAGGAAGGCACGCGCGTAGATGCCGGGGGAGGCGTGGCCCTGGATGTAGACGTGGTCGCCGCCGCCGGGGTGGTCCTTGCCGCGGAAGAACCAGTTGAAGCCGACCTCGTAGAGGCTCGCGGCCGAGGCGTAGGTGGAGATGTGCCCGCCGACGCCGACGCCGGGCCGCTGCGCCCGGTGCACCATCGTCGCCGCGTTCCAGCGGATCCAGGCGCGGTAGCGGCGCTCGGTCTCCTCGTCGCCGGGGAACCACGGCTCCTGGTCGGTCGGGATGGTGTTGACGTAGTCGGTGGAGAACAGGCTCGGCACCGCGACGCGGCGTTCGCGGGCGCGCTGGAGCAGCTGCAGGACGAGGAAGCGGGCGCGCTGCTGGCCCGCGGAGTCGAGCACCGCGTCGAACGACTCGATCCACTCGGCGGTCTCGTCCGGATCGATGTCCGGCAGGTGGGAGGAGAGGCCGTCACGGATGACGTGGACCCGCGGGGTGTCCGTGGTGGTGTGCGAGTCGTTCGGCTCGTTCGTCGGTGACAACTGCTGCTGCTCCTCGTCGCGTGGGTCCGACGGTCGGGTCCTCCGGGACGCCCGGCGTGTGCGGCGTACGGGGGATTCGGAACCGATTCTGCCTGCGGGGTCGCCGCAGATGGTGACCATCGTCGTCCCCCGGGGGCCCGGCGTCATCTCTACCGGTCGGTAGGGGCTCCGCCGCACGTGTACGGGTTCGGTCGCCCGGGCGACGACATCCGTTCACGTGCACGGAGCGCTCCCGCCGCGTGGCTGGTTGCGCACCACCGCCCGGGAGTGTTCGCTGTGCGTGACGGCGGGCGTCACGCGGACGCCGGCCCCAGGCACGGAGGAGGGACGAGAGACGTGGTCGCGGCCGCGGGGGACACCGACGGCAGCCGGAGCGATGTGGCCGGCAAGCTCGGGGTCGAGCCGGGGATGATCGTCCAGGAAGTCGGGTGGGACTCCGACGTCGACAACGAGGTCCGCGAGGCGGTCGAGGACCGCAGTGGTGAGGACCTGCTCGACGAGGACGCCCAGGAGGTCGTCGACGTCGTCCTGCTGTGGTGGCGCGAGGGCGACGGCGATCTCGTCGACACCCTCATGGACGCCCGCTCGCCCCTCGACGAGAACGGCGTGGTCTGGGTGCTCACGCCCAAGACCGGTTACGACGGGCACGTCGAGCCCTCCGAGATCGCCGAGGCCGCGCCGACGGCCGGCCTCTCGCAGACCTCCAACGTCAACATCTCCGACGGCTGGGTGGGCACCCGGCTCGTGGCGCCGAAGCAGGGGGGCCGTCAGCGCCGGTGAGCTGACGCTCTGGTGCGTGCTGTTCCCGTGCCCTGGCCCGGACACGCACGCACGCCGGGAGCGGGTAGCCGTCGTCGTTAGGGTAATGACGACCCGCACGGTCCCCAGCGAAGGAGACGCACCCCATGACGGTCGCGGTCGGCCAGCAGGCCCCCGGCTTCACGCTCAAGAACCAGGACGGCGCGGAGGTCTCGCTCTCCGACTACGCGGGGAAGCAGGCCGTGCTGCTGGTGTTCTTCCCGTTCGCCTTCTCCGGCATCTGCACCGCGGAACTGTGCTCGGCGCGCGACGACATCGGGGCGTTCCAGAACGACGACGTCCAGATCCTCGGCATCTCCTGCGACACCACGTGGTCGCTCAAGGTCTGGGCGCAGCAGGAGGGCTACGACTTCCCGCTGCTCTCGGACTTCTGGCCGCACGGCGCGGTCTCGGCGAGCTACGGGGTGTTCTCCGCCGACCTCGGCTTCGCGTTCCGCGGGACGGTGCTCGTCGACAAGGACGGCGTCGTGCGCTTCTCGGAGTACAACGGCCCCGGCGACGCCCGCGACCAGCAGGGCTGGCGCGACGCCATCGAGGAGCTGAAGGCCTCGGCCTGACGGCCTCGTGTGTGCCCTGTCGGCGTGCTGTCCTGGCCCGGGACCCCGCCGATAGGCACGCACACTCCGGGCGCGTAGCTCAGCGGAAGAGCACCGGCCTTACAAGCCGTCGGTCGCAGGTTCGAATCCTGCCGCGCCCACGCAGGTCGCAGGCCTACAACGACCTCTCCTGCGGCCATGACGTCACACGTGGTGCGAGAGGTCGAGGCGCGCCGGCCGCAGGCTTGATCCGACCGTGC
>NZ_JBVPVA010000231.1:0-2203 GCF_055612215.1 Actinomycetospora sp.
CCGGCCGGGACGTGCAGCGTCTCCAGCGTCATCGGCTCGTCGTCCGCGAGCCGGACCCGGCACACCCGCAGCACGGCCTCGCCGCCGGGCATCTCGAGGTGCGTGGCGAGGTCGGTGTCGGCGACGACGACGTCCGACCACAGCAACCGCGAGGACGGCGTGAGTCCGCGGCGTCGCATGTCGTCGCCGAACGAGGTCGCCATCAGCGGCTGCGCGACGGCCGGACGGCGGACGAACGTCCCGGCCCCGTGCCGGCGCTCGACGACCCGGCGGGCCATCAGCTCCTCCAGCGCCTTGCGGACCGTGGCGCGGGACACCCCGAACCGGACCGACAGCTCCCGCTCGCCTGGCAACATGGCGCCGGGGCCGAGATCGGCGCAGAGCGCGGCGACCTGGGCGCTCACCTCGGTCGATCTGGTGGCCCGCACGGGAGAGGTATAGACCTCTGACCTCGCCGACATCAAGAGGTACGGACCAGTTGCTCATCGAACGTCTCGTCGTGTCGCCGCAGCACGCCTACGAGGGGCGGCCGGCGTACGGGCCGGTCCCGGTCGAGACGTCCTCGCCCGCGTCGATCGAGCTGCGTGCGGGGTACGGAGTCGTCGGGGACCGCTACGCCGGCCGGGCCGCGCACCGCGACGCGGCGCTGACGATCATCGCGGCCGAGGCCCTCGAGGCGGTCGCGGACGAGCTGGGCGTCCCGCCCTTCGACCCGGCGCTCGCGCGCCGCACCGTCGTCACCCGCGGTCTCGACGTCGAGGCGCTGCGCGGCACCGACGTGCTGCTCGACTCCGGCGACGGGCCGGTGCTCCTCGGCGGCCGCCGCCCCGCGGCGCCCTGCGCCTGGATGGACGTGGTCCTCGCTCGCGGCGCGCACGCCGCGCTGCGGGGCCGGGCCGGGGTGCGCTTCGCGGTGCTCGGCAGCGGCACCCTGCGGGTCGGGCCGCTGTCGGTGACCTTCCCGCCGGCGGACTCGCTGCTCGACGACGTCGACGACGCGGCCCTGCTCGCCGCCCGCCTCGACCCGGCCCGTGCCGCCGTCGGGACCCACGGACGCCGGACCTCGGTCCAGCCCCGCCCGCACTAGGCGGTTGATCATGGCGACGGCACCAGGGCGGTCCGGTGCCCTCGACATGATCAACCGCCTAGCGGCGCGGGACCCGGACACCGCCCGAGGCCCGCCAGGTAGATGATCGTCGACATCTGCACAGGCGCGACGTGCGGTTCCGTCAGGACGCGAGCAGCACCATGGCCGCCGCGACGATCCCGCCCGCCGACCACGCGGCGGTCCGGTACCAGTTGGTGCGCACGAGGCGGTCGAGGACGGCGTCGTCGTAGCCTGCCGAGAGCCGCTGGTGGCAGGGCACCGAGATGCCGACGGTCACCGCCACGGTGGCCGCCCCGCAGACCCCGGCCAGGGCGGCCAGCCAGAACGGGACGCCGTCGGGACGCCAGACCAGCAGCACCGCGCACGTCACCCCCTGCACCGCCCAGGGCGCACTGACCGTCCGGGCCATGAGCCGGGTGTGGCGGTCGTGCTGCTCGCGCCAGCGGGCCCGGTCGATCCCCCGGAAGCCCGGGTAGACGAGCACCTGGACCACCCAGACCAGCCCGACGCAGAACCAGACCGCGGCCAGGTGGACGACGAGGAGGGGCACGAGGGCGGGTGTACCCGCGATCAGGCGCGCGGCGAGGCGAGGCGGGAGGACAGGTCGGCGGCCGCGTCCGCCGTCGCCGCCGCGAGGGCGGGCAGGGCCGGGCGCACGCGGGCCGCCGGGCCCGAGACGTTGACCGCCGCGACGACGCCGCCGTGGACGTCGCGCACCGGGGCCGAGGCGCCGGCCAGGCGCGGGTCGAGGTCGCCGTCGACGACCGCCATCCCGTCGGCCACCACCCGGGCGGCGATCCGCGGGTCCAGCCCGTGGGCGGCCAGCCGGCGCGCGAGCCCGGCCTCGTCGTGGAAGGCGAGCAGCACGCGGCCGGCGGAGCTGGAGGCGATCGGGATGTCGGAGACGTCGAACCCGGTGCGCGGCGGGGAGCCGTCCCCGGCGACGGTCAGCACCGTCGCCACGGCCTCGCCGTGCAGGCGGCAGAGGTGCGCGCCCACGGCGAGCCGGTCGGCGCGCCGCGCGAGGCCCCGGCCGGCCGTGCGGACCAGGCGCGCCTCGGTCGTCCGCGCGGCGAAGGCGTAGAGCCGCCAGCC
>NZ_JBVPVA010000088.1:0-5583 GCF_055612215.1 Actinomycetospora sp.
GGAGGTCGGCGACGGCGTGGAGGTCCACGAGGCGCCGCTGCCCGCCGTCGTGACCGTGCTCGAGGGACTGAACCTCCCGCGCTACCCGACGATCAAGGGGCGGCTGCGGGCGAAGAAGGCCCCGATCCGGGTGCTGCCGGCTGCGCCGGCGCGGGGCGGCCTGCGCACCCGACGCCTCCGCCACCGACCGATGGCCCACGCGGAGACCGTCGTGCTGGGGCGCGGGCCCGAGGCGGCGCCCGCCGTCGTGGACGTGCTCGCCGAGCTGGGGATGGTGCGCTGATGGTGCTCGCAGTGGTGGAACGCGACGGCGACGGGGCGCTCACCGCGGAGTCGGCCGAGGTGCTCGCCACCGCCCGGGACCTGGCCGAACAGCTCGGCGTCCCGGTCGCGGCCGTCGCCGTCGGGGAGGCGGGGGACCTCCCGGACGACCTGGCCAAGCGCGGCGTGGCGGCCCTGCACCTGCTCCAGCACGAGCTGCTCGCCGACGGCGGTCCCGCGTGCCTGGGCGAGGCGCTCGGCGTCCTCGTGGCCGCGCTCCGGCCGCCGGCGGTGATCGCCGCGGACCGCGACGGGACCGTCGAGGCGATGGCCTGGGCGGCCGCGGCGGTGGGGGTGCCGTTGGCGACGGCGTGCACGGAGATCCGGCCGGGCGCGGGGGAGTGGGAGGTCACCCGCGAACGCTCGGGGGGCGTCCTGCTCGAGGACGCCGTGCTCGACGCACCCGTCCGCTTCGCGACGCTGCGTCCCGGCGCGCCCGCACCCAGCGAGACGGGTGCGGCCGCCGAGATCGCCGTCCACGTCGTCGTGCCGGACCTCGACGCGTCGGTGCCGCGCGCCCGGCTGGTCGAGCGCCGGCAGCGGGCGGCCGGGATGACGCTGTCGACCGCGCCGGTGGTGGTCGCGGGCGGCCGCGGCGTCGGGAGCGCCGAGGGCTACGCGGTGCTCGAGGAGCTGGCCGGGCTCGTCGGCGGCGTCGTCGGGTGCTCCCGGGTCGCCACGAACAACGGGTGGCGCCCGCACTCCGACCAGGTCGGGCTCACCGGGACCCGGATCAGCCCGGACCTCTACCTCGCCTGCGGCATCAGCGGCGCCACCCAGCACTGGGTCGGCTGCATGAACGCCCGCGCGATCCTCGCCGTCAACACCGACCCCGAGGCGCCGATGGTCACCCGCGCGACGTGGGCGGTCATCGGCGACGTGCACGCGGTGCTGCCCGCCGTCGTCGCGGAGATCCGCCGGCGCGTCGACGACAGGTCGTGAGCGGCGCCCATCGAGGCGCCGCGTAGGCGTCCAGGAGGGCCGGCACGCGTTGTGACCGGAATTGGGCTCATGGGCCCGGGAACAGACCGGTCGCGTGCTTCGAGTCGTTACTCCTCGTACGTCTTCGACGACGACCTGCACCACTTCGAGATCGGTGCGATCGACAGGGCGGTGTTGCGGATCGAGGACCCGGAAATCCGTTCTCGGCGAACGGGTGGGGTCCCGATACGCGAGCACACCCGAAGAGGCTCCTCTCGTTCGACCGGCTACGCCGGAACGGTCACCAGCGTCCTGGCCGAGTCCGTCTGTACGAGTGAACTGCTTGTTCGTGCGCGGGAGGTCCTGTCACGCTGCGTTTGTGGGGCAAGGCGACGGGGTCGCGTTGCTCATCGCTGTGTCGGGTCTTCCGAAGGACCTTGGTACTGACCAGCCGGCTGCGAGGAGGCGGACGACGTGTTGGGTGAGAAACTCGGGGAAGCGAGCGGCAAATTCGCCAGCGTCCGTGTGCTCCCGTCCGAGGGTCAGGACATCTGGATCGAGGTCTCCTTCCAAGGAACCGGCACCTTGTTGGGCGAGGAGATCAGCGACATCGGCACCTACCGCCAGACGATCCGACCCGGAGGTGTGCTCTACGGCGAGGGCCACGTACTGATGATGTCGTCCGACGGGGACGTCGTCGACTGGTCCGGCGGAGGCGTCGGACGCCCGACCGGTCCAGGATTCTCCGCGAGCTACGGTGTGTCGGGGGCGGCGACGACGACTTCACAGAAGTTCGGGAGGCTCGCCCAGGTGGCCGATGTGATCGAGTACGAGGTCGAGCAGGACGGCAGCTACCGCTGGACCATGTGGGAATGGACAGGTGCCCAGGGCGGCGGGTGACGCAGGCAAATCGGGGCCGTCGTCCGCCTGGCTACGGCGTGACCGGGGACAACACCCGGATCACCTCGCGCAGCGGCTCGGGAGAGGTCGCGAGTTCACCGATGAACGGATGCGAGAGCATCACGACGAGGAAGAGGATCGTTCCCACGAGAACGCCCAGGATCACGACCATCGTGATGTGGGTCGCGGCCTTCTCGACCCCGTAGATGACCGCGCAGCCCAGCAAGAGGGCCGCGGTCAGGAGGATCACCGCCCAGAGCGACCAGGGCGGACCGACATCGGTCCGTGCCTGGAGGACGCGTTGGGTGCGAGCCTGGCTGAGATCGTCGAGGTCCGCGAAAGAGCTCGCGAGCATCGTCTTCTGGAGATCGTTCCTCGCCTGGACCTGTTCGTACGTCGAACGCAGACCGATCAGCGCCTGGTTCGCGGGCGGGTAGGAGTTCCCGTCCGCCGCGACCCCCCATTCGGTCACCGCCGTCTGCTCGTACTGCAGGAGAGCAGCCCGGATGCGGCCGCTGTCCGGCGCGTCGAACACGTGCAGGCGATCGGCCAACTGGACTCCGGAGGCCCCTTCGGCGCGCGCTCGTCCGTCGGCCGCGTTGATCTGCCCCCAGAGGGCCGAGACGACGAAGCCGATGAAGAAGGCGAACACGAGGCCGATGACACCGGCGGCGAAGCGCAGGACGTCGTTGTGCTCCTCGCCGCCGAGCCGCGGGAACCTCCGGCGCACGACCAGCTGGACACCCACCGCCAGACCGGTGACGACGACGACGACCCCGATCAACAGCAGCCATGACGGCACATGGCCCACCAACCATGCGCTCACCACGCCACCTCCTGGGTCGTCGGGCGGATCGTCGGCCCCCGAGTGGAGGCCGGCCGCGCACCGACGAGTCTCCCCGCACCGGCTACGGCCGCGCGGCGTAGGCGTCCAGGTAGGCCGGCACGGCGTCCGCCCCGCGCACGGCGTCGGGGCTGATCACCTCCTCGACCGACCGGCCGCGGAGCACCTGCTTGACCGGACGCTCCAGCTTCTTGCCGGTCAGCGTGCGCGGCACGGCGGGCACCGCGGCGATCAGGTCGGGGACGTGGCGCGGTGAGAGGTTGCGCCGCAGGGCGCGGGCGATCCGAGCCCGGAGGTCGTCGTCCAGGTCGGTGCCGGGCTCGAGCGCCACGAACAGCAGCAGCTCACCCGAGCCGCCCTGGTCGTCCTCGAGGTGCACGACGAGCGAGTCGGCCACCTCGGGCATCTCCTCGACGACCTCGTAGAACTCGGCGGTGCCCAGCCGCACGCCGCCCCGGTTCAGCGTCGCGTCCGACCGCCCGGTGATCACGCAACTGCCGCGCTCGGTGAACCGCACCCAGTCCCCGTGGCGCCAGACGCCCGGGTAGACGTCGAAGTAGGCCTCGCGGTAGCGCTCGCCGTCGGGGTCGTTCCAGAACCCGACGGGCATCGAGGGCATCGGGGCCCGCACGACGAGCTCGCCGAGCTGGTCGACCACCGGGTTCCCGTCCTCGTCGAACGCGGCGACGTCGTGGCCGATCCCGGGACCGGACATCTCGCCGCGGTACACCGGCTGCCAGGTCCCGCCCCCGACGAAGCCGCTGCACACGTCCGTCCCGCCGCTGAACGGGTTGAGGATCACGTCCGGGCCGAGGTGCTCGTAGACCCAGTCGAACGCCTCGGCCGGCAGCGGAGCCCCGGTCGTCCCCAGCTGGCGCAGCTCGGGCCAGCGCGGCGGGACGACGCCCTCCTTGCGGCACGACATGAGGTAGCCGGGGCTCGCGCCGAGCAGCGCCACGCCGGTCTCCGCCGCGAGCTGCCACTGGGCCTCCAGGTCGGGCCACAGCGGGTTGCCGTCCAGCAGCACGATCGCGCCGCGGTGCAGCAGCACCGAGATCGTGATGTTCCACATCGCCCAGGCCGTGGTGGTGAACCACAGCGTCCGGTCGCCGGGGTGGATGTCGAAGTGCAGGCCGAAGAGCCGCAGGTGCTCGAGCAGGATGCCGCCGTGGCCGTGGACGATCGCCTTCGGCAGCCCGGTGGTGCCCGAGGAGAACAGCACGTAGAGCGGGTGCTCGAAGGGGACCGGTTCGAAGGAGAGCGGCCCCGGCTCGGCGAGCAGCTGGTCCCACGTCATCGCGTCCGGCACCGGGTGCGGCCCGTAGTCCAGTCCGACGACGTGGCGCACCGTCGGCAGTCCCGCGCGGATCGTCGCCAGCTCGTCGCGCTGGTCGACCTCCTTGTCGCCGTACCGGTACGACGCGACCGCGAGCAGCACCGTCGGCTCGAGCTGGCCGAGCCGGTCGACCACGCTGCGGGCCCCGAACTCCGGCGCGCACGCCGCCCAGATCGCGCCGAGGCTCGCCGCGGCCAGGAAGACCACGATCGTCTCCGGGACGTGCGGCAGGTACCCGACGACGCGGTCGCCCGGCCCGACGCCCAGGCGCACCAGTCCCGCCCGGGCCCGCCCCACCTCGTCACGCAGCTCGCCGAAGGTGAGCTCGCGGGGCCCGCGGGTCTGCGAGCGGGCGATGATCGCGGTGCGGTCGGTGTCCTCGTCGGTGCCCAGCATGTGTGCGGCGTAGTTCAGCCGGGCCCCGGGGAACCACTGTGCGCCCGGCATCGCCGACGACCCGAGCACCCGCTCGTAGGTCCCCGACACGCCGTAGTGGTCCCAGATCGACGCCCAGAACGCCTCCGGTTCGGCCACCGACCAGCGCCACAGGGCCCGGTGGTCCTCGAACGCCAGCCCGGACGTCGACGACAGGTACTCGAGGAACGCCCCCATGCCGGTCCCGTCGACCGGGCTCGGTGGGCGCATCAGCACCGGTTCGTCGGGAGCGCCCATGGTCTCCAGATGGTGCCGTGCCGCGGGCGTCACCGGTAGCCCGCCGTCCCGGCCGTCCTTCGACGGAACGGTAGATTGTGCTCCCGGCCGTCGGGGCACCCACGCTCGTGCCCGGCGGAGGAGGGGGACGGGCGATGGTCGACGCGGTCGTGCTGCCGACGTGGTGGCGGGTCCGGTCCCCACGCCAGCGACACGGGCTGGCCTGTGTCCTGTGCGGGCGCTCCCTCGTCAGCGCCCGCGACTGGTACGCCGCGGTGCCCCGTCCGGTGGCGCTCTCCGACACGGGTTCGCCACTGCTCGCCTGCAGCGACCGTGGCTGCGCCGCCCTCTGCACACCGCTCGACGCCGAGTAGGGCACCCCGCCCGCGGACTCTTACCCGGTTCCGACCCCGCCTGCGACCGATCTTCACCGTCGGCGATCACCGTCGACGTGAACGAGTCACCGACAATCCCCGAGGACGGTCAGATGCCCTCCCGCACGCGTGTCCCCTCCGTGCTGAGCAAGGTCCCCGAGATCACGCTGATGTTCTGGGTGGCGAAGCTGCTCACGACCGGCATGGGGGAGACGACCTGGGACGCCCTCGACATC
>NZ_JBVPVA010000181.1:0-7519 GCF_055612215.1 Actinomycetospora sp.
GCCCGCCGGGTCCACCCCCGACGGAAGGCCGCGGTCTCGTTCGGACCGGGCGCCCGAGGGGCGACCCGGACCGGCGCCACCACCCCGGACGCGCCTCGTCCAGAAGGCACATCCGGTCTCTGCGACCACAGGGAGGACGAATGACCGACATCGATCACGGCGACGGGCGCGGGGTCCACGCCAAGAAGATCAGGGAGCCGGAGGAACTCCAGGGCGCCGCGGCTGCTCCCGAGGGCTCGCGGCGTCTCGAGGTCCTGCTCGGAGGCGGAGGTGACCCGTTGGTCTTCGGGTTGCCGGTCTTCGTGTCCGGTTCGCTCGTCCTCGGGCTCGCACTGATCGGGGGGGTGCCCATCCCGAGCTCGCTGGGCTCCGTGCTGGCGGCGACCACCTTCGCGACCGGCCTCGGCGAGTTCGTCACCGCGCTCTGGGCCATGGGACTCGGCCAGACGATGGTGGCGGCCATCTTCGGCTTGTTCGCCGGATTCTGGTTCAGCCTCTTCGCCGTGGTTCTCGGGCTGCCGGCCCCGGCCGGCCACGACTGGTTCAACATCCCGGCCGCGCAGGCCACCCCCACGCTGGAGATGTTCTTCCTCGCCTGGTTGATCGTCTTCGTGTTCCTGACGATCGGCATCCTGCGGCTCCCGGCGAGCTACGTGCTGATCATGGTGTTCGTCGACATCGCCGTACTGTTCGTGCTCCTCGGGGTCGCGGTGAGTCCGTCGTTGTTCATCGTGGCCGGGGCGAGCACCCTGGCCTTCTGCGCGGTCGGGCTCTACGCGTTCCTCAACACCGCGTGGGCAGCCAGCGGGGCCACCCGCGGCCTGCCTCCCTTGGGGCCACCAGTGCTGCGTTGACACGCTCAGGGCGGAGGGCTGTGGCGCGACGAGTCGTCGACTCACCACGGTCCGCGTGAGCGTTGTGCCGGGCGGGTAGATCGGCGACTCGTGCTGATCACTTTGATGGCGTTCGGGGAGCCCCGTGCGACGCCCACGAACACCGGGGTCGCGCGCTTGTGCCTGGCTGCGGCGCGCCGGCTGGTCTGATCACCGCTCTCGGGCACTCCGGCGGAGCCGAGCGACCCGCGTGGCCAACTCGATCAGCAGCCTACGTGGGCACCCGTCCAGATCGTGCAGCCGACGATCTCCGTACTGGTGGGCCGCAGTGGCGGGAAGCGTCCGGCAGCTCGGGGGTGGAGAGGTCCGCGGGCGTGGGCGTCCGCCCGCTTTGCAGGTCTCAGAGCCGCGCCGGGGTCGGGGACGCGCGGGTGTCATGGGCTCGCGCGCGCTGCTTGGTCGAGGCCCTCGGTCGCGCCAGGCGCGTCCCTCGACGAGATGCACGAGGCCGTCGACCGGTGCAGTAGTCGGTGCAGTGCGCGGACCCATTCCTCCCCGTGATGCATCACCGGAGGTCCCACTGGTCGGGGTGGCGGGATTCGAACCCACGGCCCCTCGCTCCCAAAGCGAGTGCGCTACCAAGCTGCGCTACACCCCGTCGTGGATGAGTGTAGAGCGCCCGCCCGTACGCTCCGCCGGACGCCGCGCGGGCGGTCGCGACAGGGGTGCGGACGTCGTCGTCCGCACCGGGTCCCCTCGCTGCTAGTCCAGACCCCGGACGATGTGGTCCTCGTCGGTGTCGATCGTGATGTCGCGCTCCGTGTCCATTCCTGGGCTCCCTTCCGACGGTGCTGTGGCCCGAGTCCATCGTCGGCGATCCGGGGACCCCTACCGCGAAGTACCAGGTGAGGCTCACAGATCAGGTCCGGCGGGAACTCCCGACGGCCGGCGATCTGAGTTGTGTACTCGTTCACGAGGCCCGGGTCGAGGACTGGACCGTGACAGAGCGTCTACTGAACGATCAAGTAGGGCCGTTCCGCCCCTCGGAGGAGTGAGCCGGGCCGGACGGCGGGTCCGCGACCCCCGCCGAGGGCCGGGGTGACCGAGCATCGGATACGGTGGTCACGGCTCGTCCACGGGCCACGCGGGCGTAGCTCAATGGTAGAGCCCCAGTCTTCCAAACTGGCTACGCGGGTTCGATTCCCGTCGCCCGCTCCACAGCATTGCCTCGGCGCAGAGACTCGCAGCCGCCGTGACCGCCACGAGGACTCGCCGCCGCGACCACGTGTTCTCCCTGACGACCGACGAGCTACGCGCCGCCGTCGAGCGGGCGAGTCGGGACCCGAGCCGACCGCGCCTGGCAACGGCCCGGTGTCAGCGGCCTCACCGATCAGAAATCCTCCGCCGGATCGTCGATTCCCGTAGCTCCTCGCAACGGGAAGGATTGATGACCATGACGGACGGCAGGCTCCTGGGTGCCGAGGAGGCCATGTCCATCGCGGCGGTCCGCTCAGGCGACACGGCGCGGTTCGCGCTCCTCACGGAGCGCTACCGGCGTGAGCTGCAGGTGCACTGCTACCGGATGCTCGCGAACTACGAGGACGCCCAGGACCTGACGCAGGAGACGTTCCTGCGGGCGTGGAACAAGCGGGAGTCGTTCAGGGGCCACGCTGCGCTGCGGACCTGGCTGTACCGTATTGCGACGAACGCCTGCCTCGATTTCCTGGACAAGCGCAACGACCGCACACCCGCACCGTCCGAGCTGCCGGACCCCGGCTTCGAGGTGCCGCACCTGCAGCCGTACCCCGACCAGGCCCTCCCCGAGGACCCGCAGGAGTCGGTGGTGGCACGGGAGACGATCGATCTGGCCTTCATCGTGGCCGTTCAGCACCTGCCACCTCGGCAGCGGGCGGTGCTCATCCTGCGTGACGTCCTCGGCTGGCCGGCGTCGAAGGCCGCCGACGCCCTCGATCTGACCGTCGCATCGGTGACCAGCGCGCTGCAGCGGGC
This sequence comes from Actinomycetospora sp., assembly GCF_055612215.1. Taxonomy (NCBI): domain Bacteria; kingdom Bacillati; phylum Actinomycetota; class Actinomycetes; order Pseudonocardiales; family Pseudonocardiaceae; genus Actinomycetospora; species Actinomycetospora sp. Next base: position 2,844 of record NZ_JBVPVA010000181.1, read on the forward strand.
CCGAGTGACCATGCGCGAACGGCTGCCCGACCGCCGCCTCGACTGGCGGAGCCCCGCCACGCACGAGCTCTCGAATGACGAGCGCGACGTGGTCAGGTCGTACATCGACGCCCACGAGCGCAACGACCTCGACGGGTTGGTGGCCCTGCTGCGCGACGACCTGAGGTTCACGATGCTGCCCGATCCGGGCACCGTGATCGTGACGGCGAAGGACGCGGTGGACGGTTGGCTTTCCGGCGGGCTCTTCCACCGCGGCCATGACGACTGGCGTTGTCTCACCACGACCGTCAACCGGATGCCTGCCGCGGTGCTGTACCTCCGCGCCCCCGACGATTCACAGTACCGGTTGCTGAACATCGCGGTCCTGCACATCGTGGACGGGAAGATCGCGGAACTCACCGGGTTCGACGCCACCGACAAACCATGGCTGGGTCTGCCCCCGACACTCTGACCGGACACCGAGCACCTGGTCGATACTCATCGCCTCGTCTCGTAACGGGCGAGCGCCACACCGCCGGAAAACGTTCGCGTCTCCACCAGATTCACGTTCATCCAGTTGTCCAGCGCGGTGAAGAACGGTGCGCCTCCACCCACCAGGACCGGATGGGTGACGATCGCGTACTCGTCGATCAGCCCGGCCCGCATCGCCGCCCCGGCGAGGGCTGCGCCACCGATCCTCATCGGCCCGCCGTCCTCGGCCCTGAGCCGAGCGATCTCCGCGACCGCGTCGCCGGCCACCAGGCGGGTGTTCCAGTCGACCGCGTCGACCGTCGAGGAGAACACCACCTTCGGCGTGTCCCGCCAGTCCCGCGCGAACTCGATCTGCGCCGGGGTAGCGCCCGGCTGTTGGTCGCCGGTCGGCCAGTAGGCGCTCATGTTCTCCCACAGCCTGCGGCCGTACAGCGACAAGCTGATCGCCCGCTCGTGGTCGAGCCACCACTGGAACAGCTCGTCGCTCGGCCCGCTCCAGCCGAGGTCATCGCCGGGCGCGGCGATGTAACCGTCCAGGGTCACATTCATGGCGAAGATCAGTTTCCGCATCGTGCCAGCCTCCTGTGAGTCGGTCTCACAGATACAGACGGGCGCCGCGCGGAAACCTGATCGGTGCTCGTTCAGCAGCGATCCGAGGCTCCCTCGCAAGCCCGCTGACCTCGTTCACGGAGCGCCGCGCGATCGGCGACCGCGTCGATGACCAGGGCGACGAGCAGCACGACCGCCAGGACGACCCCGACCGCACCCACCGTGTCCGTCGGGTAGTGGATCCCGCGACCGACCAGCGACGTCCCCACCGCGACGACCACCAGCGCCAGGGCGATCGCGCCCACCCACCGCAGCGCCCGCGGGACGAGCGCCCACCCGAGCAGGAGCACCGCCGCGGCGAGGGCCAGCGAACCGACGGCCGCGGTGTGCCCGCTCGGAAACGCGAGATCGCCGCCGCGGGTGCGGTCGATGAGCGGCTTGAGCACCAACGACGTCGTCACCATCGCCAGGAGCGGCCCCAGGATCGCGAATGCGAACCCGCGGCGCCCGCGGGCGACGTAGGCCAGCGCCGCCAGCGCCACGAGGACGACGGCGACGGGTGCCGGGTCGCCGAGGTCCGCGAAGCCCTGGCCCAGGAGGCGCGCGGGGCCGTGACGCATGGCCACATCGCCCGCGATCGTCCGGTCGAGGTGACCGGCGCTGGTGTCACCGGCGAAGTGCCAACCCAGGATCGCGACGGCCGCCGCAGCGAGCACGGCGACCGCCGCGACGGGCTTCCTCAGTCGCGGCGCCACGAGGGGCGACCGGTCGCCCGTCCATGACCTCACCCGGCCATCGTGCCCGCTCCGCCATCAGGTGACGGTGTCGCGAGCCCCTCGGCGCACGTGTCGAGCTCGGCGTCGCGACGAGCCACGTCTGCACGACCAGCTGCTCCACTGCCTCGGCGAGCAGCGCGGAGAACGTCGCTAGGGTTGCGGCGTGCGGTACGGCGTGGACGGGTGGCCCTACCTCGCGGGGCTCTGCGGCGCGGCCGGCGGCCTGACCGTCGCCGCCGCAGCGAGCGCTCGACGGCTACCGGCGGTCGCGGTGGTGCTCGGCGTGGCGGCGACGGCCGCAACGGTGCCGGCCGCACTCGGCGTCCACTACGTGCTGCGCGGCAAGCACGCGTTGCGGGATCGCCTGCTCGACGAGGTGACCTGGAGCGGCGACGAGGTCGTGGTGGACCTTCGGCGCGGGTGCCGGGCTCCTCGCCGTCGGGGCGGCGCACCGCACCCGCGGCCCGGTGCACGCCGTCGACCTGTTCGTCGCCGCCGACCTTTCGGGCAACTCCGCCGCCCGGCTGCGGGAGAACGCCGTGCGGGACGGCGTGGGCGGGCACGTCGTCGTGCACCGGCGGGACGTCCGCGACACCGGTCTGCCCGACGCGAGCGTCGACGTCGTCGTCTCGACGCTCTGCCTGCACAACCTGGACGAGCCCGCCGCCCGCCGCGCCGCCCTCGACGAGGCCGCCCGCGTCCTGCGACCCGGGGGCACGATCGCGCTGTCCGACCTCGCTCACGTCGACGACGAGTACGCCCCGCACCTGCGCTCGCGTGGATTCCGGGTCACCCGCCTCGAGCGGGTCACCGGGACGTTCCCGCCGCAGCGCCACCTCGTCGCGCAGGCGCCCTGAGTCGCCTTCACATGATCGGCGAGTACGCCGGGCACGCCGACCTGGTCCGCGAACGCGTCGACGGCGCGACCGGGGTGTGAGCCCCGGTCCGGCGTCAGTCGGCCAGGACCTCGTCGAGCCGCTCGTAGCCCTCCACGACGCCCTCCTGCATGCCGCTGACGAGGATCGCGTCGCGGGCCTCGAAGGACTCGCCGAGCGAGAAGCCCTCGAGCCGCGTCCGGCCGCCGGGGAGCTCGGTGAAGGTCACCGTCTCCAGCGCGACGCCGTCCGGGAAGCCCTCGTAGGTGAAGGTCTGCACGATGCGCTCGTTCTCGCGCAGTTCGTGGAACGACCCGAAGAAGCGGTGCTCCGTGCCGTCCTCGCCGACGTGGGTGTAGCGGTAGCCGCCGCCGGTCTCGGCGTCCCAGCGCTGGACCGTCATGGTCAGCCGGCGCGGGCCGAGCCAGCGCACGACGAGCTCCGGGTCGACGTGGGCGCGGTAGACGGCTGCGGGCGGGGCGTCGAACTCCCGGGTGATGCGGACGGCGGGGACGGTCGGGTCGGCGGTGATGGTGGTGGCGAGGGTGGTGTTCACGGGTCACTCCTGGTCTCGGTGCAAATCGCGGTCACGGGTCTCGGGCAGGTCGGCGAGGACGGCGTCGAGTCGCTGGTAGCGCGCCTCGGCGCGGCGGCGGTGCTGGTCGATCCAGCCGGTGAGCAGGTCGAACACGTCGACCTCCAGGTGCGCCCAGCGCTGCTGGCCGTCCCGGCGGCGGCTGATCAGGCCGGCCGCCTCGAGCACGCCGAGGTGCTTCGAGACGGCCTGGAGGCTCACGTCGTAGGGCGCCGCGAGCTCCGTCACGGTGGCGTCGTCCGCGGTGAGGCGGGCGACGATGTCGCGCCGGATCGGGTCGGCGAGGGCGGCGAAGGCCCGCGAGAGCGAGTCGTCCACGGTCGGCCACCGTCCTCGTATTCAACGTTCCGGTTGAGTACGAATGTAGGACCAACCAGGCCGAGATGTCAACGGGATCCGCGAGCGGCCGGAGAATCAGCGCTCGGTGGGAGGCACGCCGGCGTCCTCGCCGGTGACGGCGGGCGTCGGGTCGGTGCTCGTCGGGTCGCCGTCGGTCGGGCCGGCGCCACGGCCGGGCGCGAGCCGGCGCAGCAGGTGGTAGCCGACCACGACGACGACGGTGCCCAGCGCGATCCCGCCGAACTCGCCGCCGGAGAACGTGAACACCACGTCGCCCACCCCGATGACGATCCCGGCGGCGAGCGGCACGAGGACCTCGGGCCGCGAGAAGTCGACGCGGTTCTCCACCCAGATGCGCGCCCCGAGCAGGCCGATCATCCCGTAGAGCACCACCGTGATCCCGCCCAGCACCCCGCCCGGTGTCGCGGCCCCGACCGCCCCGAACTTCGGGCAGAAGCCGATGAGCACCGCGACGAGGGCGGCCACCCAGTACGCCGCGGTGGAGTACACCCGCGTCGCCGCCATGACGCCGATGTTCTCGGCGTAGGTCGTCGTCGGGGAGCCGCCGACCGCGCCGGCGACGGCCGTGGCGAGCCCGTCGGCCGCGAGCGCGCGGCCGAGGTAGGGGTCGAGGTCCTCGCGCGTCATCGACGCGACCGCCTTCACGTGGCCGGTGTTCTCGGCGATGAGCGCGATCACGACCGGCACCACGAGGACGATCGCCGCGCCGCTGAACGCGGGCAGGTGCAGGCCGGGGGTGTTGGGGGTGCCGAACGGCAGGCCGACCCACGGGGCCTGGGCGACCGACGAGAGGTCGAGCCGCGCGTGCGTCGAGACCACGCCGGAGGCGTTCGGCGCGGTGATCGGCCCGAGCACGGCGTCGAGCAACGCGGAGAGCAGGTATCCGACGACGAGCCCGACGAGCACCGCGAGCCGCCCGATCATGCCCCGGCCGGCGACCGCGACGATCATGACCACGAGCATCGTCACCAGCGCGACGCCCTGGTCCTGCGGCCAGTACGTGCCCGCCACCACGGGGGCGAGGTTGAGCCCGATCAGCAGGACGACCGC
>NZ_JBVPVA010000279.1:0-2828 GCF_055612215.1 Actinomycetospora sp.
CCAGGCCGTCGGCCTCCTGGGCCGCGCGCGGGTCGGCGGTCACCTCGACCTTCGCGCCCGCGCGCTCGAGGGCGCGCTCGGCGGAGCGCAGGTTGCCCGAGCCGTAGTCGAGCACCACGACCGATGGAGTTCCCGGCATACCGCCCAGGTTACCGAGGGCTCACCACTGCGGTCCGGACGGCTGCGCGGCCTCGACGACCTCGAGGACGGCCACGGTGTGGCACTCCCTCGTCGACGGGTGCAGCGGCACCTCGGAGGTCTCGGCCACCCGCACCACCCCGCGCCGGGCGAGGTGCTGGAGGTGCCGCTGGATCTCCTCGCGGCGGTCGTCGCCAACGGTGAGGACGATGTGGCCGCCGCGGTGCACCACGCGGGCGAACTCGGCGAGCGCCGAGCGCGGCAGGTGGCCGGGCTCGAAGGCGTTGACGCAGGTGACGATCCCGAACTTGTCGCCGGCGCCGGGCACCCGCTGGCTCAGGTCGGCCGGCCCGAGGTCGTGGTAGACGTGGCGGGCCCGGGCACGCGACAGCATCTTCGGCGAGACGTCGAGGCCGTCGACCGAGGTGAACCCGTGCCGCGCGAGCGCCGCGCCGACGAGCCCGGTGCCACAGGCGGCGTCCAGGACGTCGGTGGTCGGGTCGGTCAGGCGCGCGACGACGTCCGCGACGGTGCCGGGCAGGGGGTAGTCGTCACCGGCGCGCCCCGCGACGTCGTCGTCGTAGGTGGCGGCCCAGGCGTCGTAGACCCCGCGGGCCTCGGACGGCGACGCCGCGGCGCGAGCCCGGTCCCCCCACGTCGACGAGCCGTCCCGCTGCACCGTCACCCACCCGCCCTCCGCCGAGACGGTGGTTCCCCGCGGGAGCCGATCCAACCGTCGGCGGATGGGCTCAGGCGGGGACGAGGCGCAGCACCGCGGCGACCGCCGCGAGCACGGCCAGGACCGCGACGATCCCCGCCGGGATCCAGCGCCTCGCGCGGCCGAAGGACACCACGCCGCCGACGAGGAAGCCGGCGACCAGGAGCAGCCCGAGGGCCAGCAGGTCGTTGCCGCTCACCGGTGGCGCCCCCGGGTCACGACTCCAGGACGCCCTTGGTCGAGGCGGTGCCTCCCGCCAGCCGGGCGTCCGGCTCGGTGGCGGCGCGCAGTGCCCGGGCGATCGCCTTGTACTCGGCCTCGGTGATGTGGTGCGGGTCCCGGCCCCCGGTGACCCGGACGTGCAGGGCGATGCCGGCGTGGAAGGCGATCGACTCGAACACGTGGCGGTTGAGCACCGTCGGGTAGTTCCCGCCGACGACGAAGCCGGCCATCGACTCGGGCTCCCCGGTGTGCACGCAGTAGGGGCGCCCGGAGACGTCGACGACGGCCTGCGCCAGGGCCTCGTCCATCGGGATCCAGGCGTCGCCGAAGCGGCGGATGCCGGACTTGTCCCCGAGGGCCTGCTTGAGGGCCTGGCCGAACACGATCGCGACGTCCTCGACGGTGTGGTGGGCGTCGATCTCGACGTCCCCGGTCGCCCGCACCACGAGGTCGAGGCTCGAGTGCTTGCCCAGCGCGGTGAGCATGTGGTCGAAGAACGGCACCCCGGTGGCGACCTCGGTGTGCCCGGTCCCGTCGAGGTCGATCTCCACGAGGACGCTCGACTCCTTGGTCACGCGCTCCACGCGTCCGGTCCGGCTCACGGACCCATCCTAGGTGGCTCCGCCTCGTGAGCACTTTCCGGTGTTATGGCACCGGAAAGTGCTCACGGGCGCTTGCGCACCTGCACGATCTCGTCGGTGATGGTCGCCTCCCGGCCGTCGGGGCCGGTGGCGGTGCGCTCCGGGGACTCGCAGCGCACGACCTCCCAGGCTGCGTCGTCGAGGTCCAGCCCGGCCAGCACCTCCGGGGCCGTGGCCATCCGCAGCGTCGGGTCCCACGACCACGGCGCGAGCCGGCCGTGGCCCACCACGAGCAGCGTCCCGCCCGGCGCCACCGCCTCCGCGGCCCGGCGCAGGATCGCGGTGCGCGGGAAGTCCGGGCTCGGCGAGTGCAGGTACTGCGCGGTGACCAGGTCGAACGTCCCATCGGGGAACGTCTCGGTGAGGTCGTGGCGCTCGGTGGTCACCGGTCCTCCTCCCCCGTCGCTCCGCTCGCCCCGGCCCAGGCCCCCGGCCAGCTCGGCGATCCGGTCGCACGCGGTCTGCGCGACGTCGACGGCGGTCACCTCCCAGCCCCGGCCCGCGAGCCAGAGCGCGTCACCGCCCTCGCCGGCGCCGAGGTCGAGCGCGGTGCCCGGCTCGAGCCCCTCGCCGACGGCGCCCAGCACCGCGTTGACCCGTCCGCTCCAGACCTGCTCGCGCTCGGCGTAGAAGCGCTCCCAGAACTCGGGGCTGCCGTCCCGGTGGGCCATCACGGCCAGGCGGCCGTCCTCGGCCACCAGGTCCGCGTTGAGCATCGCGGCGACGGCGGTCCCCGACGCGGCGGAGGCGACCACGGTGGCGCGCAGGTCGGCCACGTTCCCCACGGCCCACACCCCCGGGACCGCGGTCCGGCCCGACGCGTCGACCTCGAGCACCTCGCCCACCAGGACGTCCCCCATCCGCTGCTCGGTCGGCGTGAGGCCGAGCAGCCCGGCCACCTCGGCGCGGGCCCGGGCGACCGTCGGGACGACCAGCGCGTCGAGGGCGACGACGGTGCCGTCGGCGAGGCGGACGCCGCGCAGCGCGTCGTCGGCGACGTCGAGCGCCGACACCGCTCCGGCCACCACCTCGACGCCGCGCGCGTCCAGCTCGTCGGCGGCGTGTCGCTCCGGGACGAACGCGTCGTTCACGAGGAGCACGACGTCGTC
>NZ_JBVPVA010000370.1:0-3647 GCF_055612215.1 Actinomycetospora sp.
GGCACTCCAGCGCCCCAGCACGGCCCGCGTGCCGGCCCGGAAGAACCCGACGTGGACGAGCAGCCAGTAGTACAGGCCGTACAGCCACGGCAGCGCCCGCACGCACGTGGCGTAGACGCCGGCGAACACCCGCGGGGCGCCGCGGCCCATCCCCGCCAGCACGTCGCTCGTGACGACCGCGGCCCCGGGCCAGGCCGCCCCGACCGCCTCCGCGACCGCGGCCGCGGCGGCGTGGTGACCGGCACCGACCGAGCCGGATAGCACCAGCACCCGCAAAGGTGCCCCGGCGCTAGCGTGCGTGGGTGACCCAGGAACACGCCCGGGAGCAGGCGCGGCGACCGGTCGGCGCGTCGTCGTCACCACGGACCCCCGCTCGTGTGCTGGTGCTCTCCGCCCCGGTCGGCGAGGGCCACGTCGCCGGCGCCCGCGCGCTCGCGGCGCGGATGCGCACGGTGTGGCCGGACGCCGAGGTCGCCGAGGTCGAGACGGTGGCCGGCGGTCCCCGACGGACCCGACTGCTCGCGCTGGCCTACCGGGTGGTCATGCGCCGCGCCCCGGGGCTCTACGGCCTGGCCTACGACGTCCTGGGCCGGCTCCCGCGCTTGGCCGCGCTCTTCCAGGGCCTCGGGGCGCCCGCCACCGCCCGCGCGCTGCGCCCGGTGCTGCGCCACCACCGTCCCGACCTCGCCGTCTGCACCTACCCGGTCACCACCGGCGGGCTCGCCCGGCTGCGCCGCCGGGGCGAGACCGCCGCCCGCGCCGTCGCCGTCGTCACCGACCCGGCCGTGCACCCGTTCTGGATCTGGCCCGACGTCGACGAGACGTGGGTGATGCTCGACGAGGCGGCCGGAGCCGCACGCCGGCTCGGGGCCACGGACGTCCGCGTGGTGCCGCCGGCGGTCGACCCGCGCTTCGCGCCGAGCGCCGCGCCCGCCGCCGGGGACCTCACCGTGCTCGTCACCGGCGGCTCGCTGGGCTTCGGCGCCCTCGAGCGGGCCGTCGACGCCGTGCTCGAGGCCGGCGAGGGGGTCCGCGCCGTCGTGCTGTGCGGGCGCAACGACGCGCTGCGTGCTCGCCTCGCGTCCCGGCGCGACCCGCGGCTGCGGGCGCTGGGCTGGACCGACGCCGTGCCCGGGGAGATGGCCGCGGCGGACGTCGTGCTCACCACCGGCGGCGGCATGATCGCCAACGAGGCGCTCGCCGTCGGGCGCCCGGTGCTCTTCGCGACGCCGGTGCCCGGCCACGGCCGCGCCGGGGCGGCGGCCCTCGCGCGGGCCGGCCTCGCCGTCACCTGCCCGCGCGCCGCGGACGTCACCGCGGCCGTCGCCGACCTGCGCGACGACCCGGCACGCCGCGAGGCCCTGGCCGCCGCGGCCCGGGCGTTCTCGGCGCGGGACCTCGACGGCGCCCTGGCCGGCCTGGCGACCCGGACCGTCGGCGTGCGGGACTACTGAGCGGTCGCCGGGCCCCAGCGCAGCCGCACGCCCTCGCCGGCCAGCGACTTCCGGAACCACCACAGCGAGACGGCGATCCCCACGCCCACCAGCGCGAACGACCCTGCGGTGGCGACCACGAGGTAGGCCTCGACGGTCGCCACCGCCAGCGCCAGGAGCGTGGTGGCGCCGTTCACGAGGAACACCAGCGCCCAGAGCAGCGACACCCGCCGGAAGAACTGCTGGACCTTCGGGCGTGAGGTCAGCGCCTCCGGGAACGCCACGAAGTCGTCCGCGAGCCGGGCCAGCAGCGGGCGCCCGCCGCCGAACAGCGTCACCAGGAGCGCGGCCGCGAAGATGAAGTTCTGGGCGGAGGGCTCCAGGAAGTACACCAGCGCGCTGCCGGTCCAGAGCCCGATCGCCGTGCGCACCACGAGGATCGCCGTGGAGATCAGGAGGATCGCCGGCAGCGCGCGGCGCCACAGCAGGCGCGCCAGCACCGCGAGCGCCGACCACCCCAGCGCGGCCCAGAGGCCGGCGTCGAAGCCCGCGGTGTGCAGCAGCAGCGCGAAGAGCCCGAGCGGGATGAGGATCGACTCGCAGAGTGGCACCACGGCGTGCCGGGCCATGTCCCGCCAGTGCGGGAGGTGGATCGTCGTGCCGTGGTGCGCCATGCGGATGCGCTGCCTCTCGGCCGGGGACCGGTCGCGGTCGACGGTAGCGAGCCGGGTGACTGGCCGTGGTGAGGCCCCCCGATTTCACGCGCATTTCACGCCTCAGCGAGCACCGACCGTGTCGGTCGCCGCCCGGATCGACTCCCGCAGCGACCCCATCGTGGCGAACACGGCCGACGGCTCGTACCCGCAGTGGGCCATGCAGTTCTCGCACTTGGCGTTGCGGCCGCGTCCGTAGGACTCCCAGTCGGTCTCCTCGACCAGCTCGCGGTAGGTCGACACGTACCCGTCGTCGAGCAGGTAGCAGGGCTTCTGCCAGCCCAGCAGCGAGTAGGACGGGATCGCCCAGGCGGTGCAGTCGAACTCCGTCTTGCCCTCGAGGAAGTCCAGGAACAGCGGCGAGTGGTTGAGCCGCCACTTGCGCCGGCGCCCGTCGGCGAAGGCCTTGCGGAAGAGCTCGCGGGTCTGGTCGACGCCGAGCCAGTGCTCCTGGTCGGGGGCGCGCTCGTAGGCGTAGGCGGGCGAGATCTGCATGTTGTCGACGCCGAGGTCGTCGTTGAGGTAGTCGAGGACGTCGATGACGTCCTGCGGGGTGTCCGTGTCGAAGAACGTGGTGTTCGTGTAGACCTTGAAGCCCGCCGCCTGCGCCTGCTTGATCGCTGCGACCGCGGCGTCGAACCCGCCGACCTTGCGCACCGAGGCGTCGTGGCGCTCGCGCAGCCCGTCGATGTGGACCAACCAGGCGAAGTTGCGGTGCGGCGAGAACTTCGCGAGGTGCTTCGGCAGCAGCAGCGCGTTCGTGCACAGGAAGACGATCTTGTTGCGGTCCAGCAGCTGCCGGACGATCTCGTCGATCTGCGGGTGCATCAGCGGCTCGCCGCCGGCGATCGACACCATCGGCGCGCCGGCCTCCTCGATCGCGCCGACCGCCTGCTCGACCGGCATGCGCTGCTTGAGCAGCGACGCCGGCTGGGCGATCTTCCCGCAGCCCGCGCACTTGAGGTTGCAGGCGAACAGCGGCTCGAGCTCGACGAGGATCGGGAACTTCTTCTTGCCGCGGAGCCGCTGCTCCATGAGGTAGGTGCCGAGCCGGATGCTCTGGCGCAGGGGGAAACCCATGGTCAGCTCACTTCCTTGGGAAGGGTGAAGTGGACGTCCTCGGTCGTGGTCGGCCGGGGGGTGACGGTCACGGGGCCGAGGCCGCGCAGGACGTCGACGACGCCGTCGACGAGCTGCTCCGGTGCGGACGCGCCCGCGGTGACCGCGACGCGCCGGGCCCCGGCGAGCCAGGTCAGGTCGAGCTCGCCGGCGTCGTCGACACGGCGGGCGTCGACGCCGGCGCGAGCACCGACCTCCGCCAGCCGCACCGAGTTCGAGGAGTTCGCCGAGCCGACGACGACGAGCCGGTCGGCCTCGGCGGCCACCGCGCGCACCGCGGCCTGGCGGTTGGTCGTCGCGTAGCAGATGTCCGCCGAGCGCGGCTCGACCAGCGCCGGGAAGCGTCGCCGCAGCACCGCGGCGATCCGCTCGGCCTCGTCGA
>NZ_JBVPVA010000418.1:0-5412 GCF_055612215.1 Actinomycetospora sp.
GGCCGCCGGGCTGCCCTACGTGGTCTACCAGCGCCACCCGACCACCGGCGGGGTCCTCGCCTCGTGGGGCTCGCTGGGGCACCTCACCCTCGCCGAGCCGGACGCGCTGATCGCCTTCCTCGGCCCGAAGGTCTACGCGGCCCTGCACGGCGGCGAGTTCCCCGCCGGCGTCCAGACCGCGGAGAACCTCCTGGCCCACGGCGTCGTCGACGCGGTGGTGGCCCCGGAGGCGCTCCGCGGACACCTGGCGACCGTCCTGGACCTACTGGCGCGGGACGGGGCGGTCGTCGACGACCTGGGCGCGGCCGGGGGTCCGGTCGACGAGCCCGGGGCGGCGTGGGAGTCCGTCGGGCGCACCCGGCGGCGAGAGCGCCCAGGCCTGGCCGAGGTCCTCGCGCAGCACGGGGAGCCCCTGGTCGCGCTGTCGGGCACCGGGCGCGGCGAGACCGCCGACGGGCTCGTCCTCGGTCTGACGCGCTTCGCCGGCACCGCCTGCGTGCTGATCGGCCAGGACCGGCGGGCCGAGCAGGCCGCTCCCGTGGGCCCCGGCTCGCTGCGCAGCGTGCGGCGGGCCCTCGTGGTCGCCCGCGAGCTCGGCCTCCCGGTGGTCACCGTCGTCGACACCGCCGGCGCGGTGCTCTCGGTCCCCGCGGAGCAGGGCGCCCTGGCCGGCGAGATCGCGTCCTGCCTGGCCGACCTGGCCACGGTGCCGGTCCCGACGCTCGCGGTGCTCCTCGGGCAGGGCACGGGCGGGGCGGCGCTCGCGCTGCTCCCGACCGACCGGGTCGTCGCCGCCCGGCACGCCTGGCTCACCCCGCTCCCGCCGGAGGGTGCGTCGGTGATCGTGCACGGGAGCGCGGACCGGGCCGCCGAGGTCGTCGCGACCCAGCACATCCGCAGCACCGACCTCCTCGCGGGAGGCGTCGTCGACGCGGTCATCGACGAGCGCCCCGACGGCGCCGACGAGCCGGAGGCGTTCTGCCGCCGGGTCGTCGCGACCATCGCGCGGGAGCTGCGGGTCGTGCGGGCGCTCACGCCCGAGGACCGGCCGCGGCGCCGCGCACGGGGTGCGAGGTGACGGTCCAGGCCGCCCGGGCGCATGATCACGAGCACGTCAGACAGGGCTGAGCCGCCTCGGAGCTGCGTGGTGTGCCCGTCGTCGGACGGGCCGGGTGCGGCGTGACCCGGGGCGATGATCAGGGGTGCGTGGGGCAGGCGGTGGCCGGGTCGGAGCTGCGCGGTGTGCCCCTCATCCCCGGGCTCCCGTCACACCCGTTGTTTCGACACGTCACCGGCGGGCTAACTGACTTGAGCCCGACGACGTCGGGCACCATCCCGGCGCCCCGGACCCCGACGCCCGCATCCACCCCGGATGCCGCGACGACGTGAGGGCGCGTGTCGACCATGGATCGGGCGAGCGGTTCGCCGGAGGCCGCCGAGGGCACGGCAGAGGCGACAGCGGTGGCCCGCATCGCGGCCGGGGACCCGGTCGCGCTCGGTGAGCTCTACGACCGCCTCGCGCCCCGGGTCTATCTCCTGGTGCGCAGTGTCTGCGGGGACGCCGGCGTCGCCGAGGACGTCACGTACGAGGCCTTCCTCGAGTTCCGGCGCCTCGCCGACCGGATCGACCCCGCGACGCACGGCGTGGCCGCCTGGCTCCTGACCGCGGCCCACCGGCGCGCCCTCGAGGCCGTCAGGTCCGGTCGAAATAGGGGATGACGACCTCGCGCACGAGCAGCAGGGCCGCGGCGGCGAGCGGGATGGCGACGATGGCGCCGACCGGGCCGAGCAGGGCGGCCCCGAGGACGACGGCGACCAGGGTGATCAGTGCCGGGACGTCCACCGTCCGCCCGATGATGCGGGGCAGCAGGACGTAGTCCTCGACGAGCCGGTAGGCCACGAAGAAGATCGCCGTGGCGATCGCGGCCGGGACCGAGCTCCCCAGCGCGACCGCCGTGACCACCAGGCCCCCCAGGATCGACCCGATCACGGGCACGAGGTCGAGCAGGGCGACCAGGACCGCCAGCAGGACGGCGTAGCTCAGGCCGAGGATCAGCAGCAGCACCAGCGTGGACGTGCCCGCGATCAGGGCGAGCAGCAGGCTGCCCAGGACGTACCCGCCGACCTTGGCGAGGATCTCGTCGCCCAGCAGGGTCGCGCGGGTGCGGCGCGAGGCGGGGACGAGACGGGCCGCCGTGCGGCGTAGCCGCGGCAGGTCGGCCAGGAAGTAGACGACGAGCGCGACGACGATGACCGTGGACGCGACACCGCCCACGACGGCCTCGCCGGCGCCCAGGACCGTCGCGCCGTTGTCGGCGGTGGCGGCCTGTTCGAGGACCTGCTCGAGGTGGAACCGGCCCTCGAGGCGGCCGAGCACCGAGCTCTGGCCGGCCGGGGACGCCAGGAAGGCGGGCAGGGCGGCGGCGGCCTGGGTCGCCTGCGCGACCGCGACGGGGATGGCGGTGGCGAGGAACCCGGCGACCGAGCCGAAGGCGAGCACCAGCACCACGGTCACCGCGAGGGCCCGGGGGAAGCGCCGCCGCCGGAGCCAGCCCACGGCGGGCTCCAGGCCGACCGCGATGAACAGGGCCAGCCCGACGAGGATCAGCTCCGAGCCGACCTGGATCACCAGCCAGGCGACGGCCGCCACGACCGCGACCCCGCAGGCCCCGGCCAGGCCACGCAGGAACGCCGACTGCTGGTCGAAGCGGGCGCCCGGCGGCCCGAGCGCGGATCCGTCGACGACGAGCGGAGCCGGGTCCGGGGTCGGTTCCGGATTGGGGTCCGGGGTGGCGTCCGACCGGGGGCCGCCCGGGGTGGTCGTGGAGCTCATGAGCTTCTTCCCGCCCGGTGGAGGGCCATCTGGTGGGACGCCCTCGGCCTCCTGACACGAGACTACGGCCACGCGCCCGCCGGCCTGGACATCAGACGTCTCGAGCTGGCACGGTGAACTCGCTGTGACCCGGACAACACTCTGCGGGACGCCGCGCGGAGGCCGGATCCGTCCGTGACGCGCGTACTCCGCCGAGGAGGTGGGCAGCAATGGCCGCTGCCGGCACCGACCGCACCGTCCAGCCGTACCCGGTGGGCCGCACCCGCTGGATGCGCCTGATCCCGGTCGCCGTGATCGTCTACGTCATCTCGTTCATGGACCGGACGAACATCAGCTTCGCGTTCGCCGGTCTGGGCAGCGAGCTGCACATCGACAAGGCCCAGCAGGGCCTCGCCGGTGGCATCTTCTTCCTGGGCTACCTGGCGCTCCAGATCCCCGGCGGCCACCTCGCCGAGCGCTGGAGCGCCAAGAAGTTCGTCGCGATCATGATCGTGGCCTGGGGCATCTTCGCGATCCTGTCCGGGGTCGTGCAGGACTTCACCCAGCTGCTCGTCGTGCGCTTCTTCCTCGGCGTCGCCGAGGGCGGCATCTGGCCGGCGATCCTGGTCCTGATCAGCCACTGGTTCCCGACCCGCGAGCGGGCGCGGGCCTTCGGGATCTGGATGATGAACATCCCGATCTCCTCGATCATCACCGCACCGCTGTCGGGCTGGATCCTCTCCTTCTCCGACTGGCGGGGGCTCTTCTACATCCAGGGCGCGCTGCCCTTCGTGATCGCCCTGCCGCTGTGGCTGTGGCTGGTCGCCGACCGGCCCTCGCAGGCCCCGTGGGTCTCGGCGGAGGAGCGGGAGTGGATCGAGACCGAGCTCGCCCGCGACGAGGCCGACGCGCCGCCGGTGGCGGGCTACCGCGAGGTCTTCCGCTCCAGCGTCGTGTGGCGGCTGGTCCTGGTCTACTTCCTCATCCAGGTCGGGTTCTACGGCCTCACGCTGTGGCTCCCGACGCTGCTGAAGGCCACCACCGGCGGCAACTCCGTGCTCGTCGGGTGGCTCACCGCGGTCCCGTACGTCGTGGCCGTCGTCGCGATGTACCTCAACGCCCGCGCCGCCGACCGCAACCGGCGCTACGCCTTCCACGTCATGATCTCGCTGGCGATCGGCGCGGTCACCCTGGTCGCGTCCGTGGCCCTGGGCACCATCCCGGCCCTGTCCATCGCCCTGGTCTGCCTCGCGACGGCGGGTGTCCTGGCCTACGACGGGCCGTTCTGGGCGAGCGCCTCCCTGGCCGTCCCGGTCGCCCTGGCCGGCGGCGCGATGGGGCTGATCAACGCGCTGGGCAACCTCGGCGGCTTCGTCGGGCCCTACCTCGGCGGCTACCTGCAGGACGTCTCCGACGGCAGCTTCCTGTCCACCTCGATGGTCCTCGCGGCGTCGCTGCTGGTCGGCGGCGCGATCATGCTGACCCTGCGCGGGCGCGCCAATCCCGGCCGGGACGCCCCCACCGCCGCACCGGCCGCCGTCGGAGCCGAGGACGCCCGGTGAGCGCCCCTCGTCGCAGCACCGCCTGGTTCGGCGCGGTCGGGCGCTCCGGCATGATCCACCGCTCCTGGATGCGCAACCAGGGGGTCACGAGCGAGGTCTTCGACGGCCGCCCCGTCATCGGCATCGCCACGACGTGGTCGGAGCTCGTGCCCTGCAACGCCCACCTGCACCGCGTCGCGGAGTCGGTCAAGAAGGGCGTCTGGCAGTCCGGCGGCTTCCCGCTCGAGTTCCCGGCCATGGGCCTGGGGGAGACGCTGCTGCGCCCGACCGCGATGCTCTACCGCAACCTGCTCGCCATGGAGGCCGAGGAGCTCGCGCGCGCCAACCCGATCGACGGCCTCGTCCTGCTCTCCGGCTGCGACAAGACCACCCCGGGCCTGCTGATGGCCGCGGCCAGCGCGGACCTGCCGTCGATCATGGTGACCGGCGGGCCGATGCTCAACGGCAAGTACCAGGGCCGCGAGCTGGGCTCGGGCACCCAGGTGTGGCGGTTCGAGGAGGAGCTCGCCGCCGGGACGATCACCCCGCAGGAGTGCTTCTTCGCCGAGGGCGCGATGGCCCGCTCCGCCGGGCACTGCATGACGATGGGCACCGCCTCGACGATGGCCTGCCTGGCCGAGGCGCTCGGCCTGCAGCTGCCGTACTCGGCGACGTGGCCCGCGGTCGACGCGCGTCGCTACGAGACCGCGCAACGGGCGGGCCAGCGGGCCGTCGCGCTCGTCGAGGACGACGTCCGCCCCTCGACGATCCTGACCCGCGAGGCGTTCGAGAACGCGGTCCGGGTCAACGCGGCCATCGGCGGCTCGACCAACGCGGTCGTCCACCTGATGGCGCTCGCCGGGCGCGTCGGGGTGGACCTCACCCTCGACGACATCGACGCGCTCGGTCGCGACGTGCCGACCCTGGTGGACCTCGAACCCTCGGGGCGCTTCCTCATGGAGGACCTCTGCTACGCGGGCGGCCTGCCCGCGGTGATGCGGGAGATCGCGCACCTGCTCCACCTCGACCGCCCGAGCGTCGCGGGCGACACGCTCAAGG
>NZ_JBVPVA010000509.1:0-7129 GCF_055612215.1 Actinomycetospora sp.
ATGCTGTTGAACGCGGTGCGCAGGCCGGCCTGCTCCGCGGCCAGGCGCACCGCCTGCTCGTGCACCTGGTCGAACGCGCGGGCGACCTCGCCGATCTCCTCGCGCGTCTCGATCGGCGTGCGGCTCACCTCGGTGTCCGGCACCTCGCCCTCGCGCAGGCTCCGGACCGCGGCCGGGAGCCGGCGCTCGGCGACGTCGAGGGCCGTGCGGCGCAGCAGCCGCAGGGGCCGCAGCAGCGAGCGGGTCACGAAGAACACCACGGCCGCGCCCGCCATGAGGGCGAGCAGCAGCACCACCGACGCCACGCCGGCCGCGTTGCGCGCGCCGTTCTGCAGCGAGGCCGCGTTGGCCTGCAGACGCTCGCGCAGCTGGTCGGAGACGCCGGTGACCTTCTCCTGGACCGCGTTCGACGCGGCGTCCCAGTCCTGGGCCGAGACCTGCAGCGGCAGGCCCGCGCTGCCCCGGCCGAGCACGACCTGGGCCAGCCGGTCCCGGGCGTCGACGTCGGGCCCGACGACCGCGTCGGCGAGGGCGGCGTTGTCGGTGCCGACCGCGCTGCGGAACTCGTCGACCGCGATGCTGCGGCGCAGCGTGGCGTTGCGCGCCTGGTCGATCGACGGGGCGTCGATCCGCCCGCCCGCGATGGCCGAGGCCACCACGGCCTGCACGTAGGCGTCCTGCTCGCGCACCACCGAGAGCGCGTAGAGGCCGTTGGACAGCCCCGCGATCGACGGGTCCGCGGCCTCCCGGGTGAGCGATTCGTCGAAGGTCAGCACCGCGGAGGTCGCGTCGGTGTAGCGGGAGATCGCCCCGGCGGGGTCCACCGCGGCGTTGCGGACGTCGTCACGCACCCGGTCGAGCTGGCCGATGGCGCTCGCGGCGGCCGCGTAGGAGGACCGCGTCTGGTCGTCGACCGAGTTCGCCGACTCGTAGGTGCTGCGCAGGCGGGCGAACTTGTCGTTGGTGTCGTCCACCCGGTCCTGGACCGGGCCGAACCCGCCCGCCCGGTTCGTGGCGAGGAACACGGCCGCCCCGCGGCGCTCGGCGTCGAGGGCGGCGAGCAGGCGGGCGCTGTCGCCCTCGAGCGCGACGGCCTGCTGCACACCGTCGTAGGACCGCGCCGTCTCGGTCTGCTCGACGATGCGCAGCACACCCAGGGTGATGACGAAGATCGTCGGCACGAGCAGGACGGCCGCGAGCTTGACCGGCAGGCTCCAGTTGCGCAGCGCCAGCCGCTCGCTGCGCGGCGCGTTCTCGGACGCCCCCGGGTCGGGGCCGCCCGCGCGGGTCTCCCCGCGCGAGTCGGGTCGGCGGACGGGAGCGGTCACGCGCTCATCCTTCCCATTGCACCGGTCGGTCGGTCTGCCGTCGGCCCCGGCCCCTGATCGGACGCCTGCCGCACCGTGTGTAGTTGTCGATCGGCTACACTGCCGCCGCCGTACCGGCGACGCCGCCAGCGGGGTGACGCCGTTCCCGAGGGGAATGGGCGGACACACACAGGGCGTTCGTGGTACGTGGCGGTGAGGCGCATCGGTCGTTCCGTCGCGGGCGTGGCCGGACTCGCGCGGACGTCGATCCGCGAGCGGGTGCCGGGCTCGGGCTGTGGTCCAGGGTCGTCGGGCAGGTCGGCCGGACGCGTGGACACGATCAGTGCCCCCACGGCGGCCCCGTCGGGTGGTGTCTCACTCCTCGGAGCAGGTGTCGGTGGCCGGGAAGTGTATCCGCACCCCCCGACGAGATCGCCGCCCCGTCACGGAGACCGCCCGTCCGCGCACCGTCGATCACGGGACGTGGCCGCTCCCGAGGTCGGGGGGCGCGGCCCGAGTGATCGTCCGCGCGGGCGAGGACACTGGTGACCGACGCCCGATCCCCACGGCGTCACCCGAGCACCACCGAGAGGAGGACCGGAGGCGTGAGCACCCCCGGGACCGGACCGCTGATCGTCCAGTCCGACAAGACGCTGCTCCTCGAGGTCGACCACGCCGACGCCGGCGCCGCGCGCACCGCGATCGCGCCGTTCGCCGAGCTCGAGCGCGCCCCGGAGCACGTCCACACCTACCGCGTCACCCCGCTCGCGCTCTGGAACGCCCGCGCGGCGGGCCACGACGCCGAGCAGGTCGTCGACGCCCTCGTGACGTACTCCCGCTTCGCGGTGCCGCAGGCGCTGCTGATGGACGTCGTCGAGACGATGGGGCGCTACGGGCGCCTGCAGCTGACCAATTCCCCCGTGCACGGCCTCGTCCTGGTCTCGTTCGACCGCGCGGTCCTCGAGGAGGTGCTGCGCAACAAGAAGATCGCCCCGATGCTCGGCACCCGGATCGACGACGACACCGTCGCGGTCCACGCCTCCGAGCGCGGCCGCCTCAAGCAGATGCTGCTCAAGGTCGGCTGGCCCGCCGAGGACCTCGCGGGCTACGTCGACGGCGAGGCGCACGCGATCGAGCTCGACCAGACCGACTGGGAGCTGCGCGACTACCAGGCCGACGCCGTCGAGGGCTTCTGGGCCGGCGGCTCGGGCGTCGTCGTGCTGCCCTGCGGGGCGGGCAAGACGCTGGTCGGCGCGGCGGCGATGGCGAAGGCGTCGGCCACCACCCTGATCCTCGTCACCAACACCGTCGCGGGCCGGCAGTGGAAGCGCGAGCTGGTGGCGCGCACGTCGCTGACCGAGGACGAGATCGGCGAGTACTCGGGCGAGCGCAAGGAGATCCGCCCGGTCACGATCGCGACCTACCAGGTCATGACGCGCAAGACCAAGGGCGAGTACCGGGCGCTGGAGCTCTTCGACTCCCGCGACTGGGGCCTGATCATCTACGACGAGGTCCACCTGCTGCCGGCTCCGGTCTTCCGCATGACCTCGGACCTGCAGTCGCGCCGGCGGCTCGGGCTGACGGCCACCCTGGTCCGCGAGGACAACCGGGAGGGCGACGTCTTCTCCCTGATCGGCCCCAAGCGCTACGACGCGCCCTGGAAGGACATCGAGGCGCAGGGCTGGGTCGCGCCCGCGGACTGCGTCGAGGTCCGCGTGACGATGACCGAGAACGAGCGGATCGTCTACGCCACCTCGGAGGCCGACGAGCGCTACCGGATGTGCGCCTGCGCCCGCACGAAGATCCCCGTCGTGCAGTCCATCCTCGCGCGGCACCCGGACGAGCCCGCCCTCGTCATCGGCGCCTACATCGACCAGCTCGAGGAGATGGGCGCGGCCCTCGACTGCCCGATCATCCAGGGCTCCACGACGAACAAGGAGCGCGAGCGGCTGTTCGGGGAGTTCCGGCGCGGGGAGCTGCCGCGGCTCGTGGTCTCCAAGGTCGCGAACTTCTCGATCGACCTGCCCGAGGCCTCCGTCGCCATCCAGATCTCGGGGACGTTCGGGTCCCGCCAGGAGGAGGCCCAGCGCCTCGGGCGCCTGCTGCGGCCCAAGGGCGACGGCCGCCAGGCGCACTTCTACTCGGTGGTCTCGCGCGACTCCGTCGACGCCGAGTACGCCGCGCACCGGCAGCGCTTCCTCGCCGAGCAGGGGTACGCGTACCGCATCGTGGACGCCGACGACCTGCTCGGCCCGCCGGTCGGAGAGGTCGACTGACCCCGGCCCCCAGTGCGGCTCAGCGGCTGTACCAGGGGAGCTCCGGGGCCCCGGCGGACGCGGCCCGCGGGGTCGCGGGAGCGGGGGCGGACCGGGGGCCGACGTCGAACGACCGCAGCCCGGGACCCTGGTCCACGTCCACGATCCGCCGCCCGAGCGGGGTCAGCGAGACCGGGATGAGCTTCAGGTTCGCCCAGGCGAAGGGGATGCCGATCATCGTGACGGCCAGCGCGATCGCGGTGACGACGTGCCCGATCGCGAGCCACCAGCCGGCCACCACGAACCACACGACGTTGCCCAGCGTGGACCCGATGCCGGCCTCGGGGCGGCGTTCCAGGCGCTGACCGAAGGGCCACAGCGCGAACAGGGCGATCCGGAACGACGCGATGCCCCACGGGATGGTCACGATCAGCACGCAGCAGATGACGCCGGCGACGACGTAGCCGAGGGCCATCCACACCCCGGCCAGCACGAGCCAGACGACGTTGAGCACGATCCGGATGGCCGCCATGGGACCAGGATGCCCCCTCCTTGCACCCGGACGGCCTCCCGCGGCAGGAACTATTTCCCCGACGGGGCAGGTCGCCGGCCGACCGCCCCGGTCAGGACCATGATCACCGGAACGAGGAGGCCCTGGACGCCAGGGCCCCAGGATCTCGTCGTTCCGCTGATCTTGCTCGGCGAGGGGATCCGTCACGCCCTCAGACGGGCCAGGGTGCGCCGGATCTCGTCGAGCACCTGCTCGGGCCGGTGGACCAGGTCGTCCCAGGTCACCTCGGCCACGACCCAGCCGTCCGCGACGAGGGCCCGCTTGCGCGCCCGGTCGCGCACGAAGCGGTCCCGAGTGCTGTGGAACGCCCAGCCGTCGACCTCCAGGGCGAAGCGGACCTCGAGGAAGGCCAGGTCGAGGACGTACTGCTGCCCGCTCGTGAGGGTCACCGAGGCGTTGACGACCCAGCCGGTGATCCCTCCCCGTCGGAGCAGTGCGATCACATGGCGCTCCGGCTCGGAGGCCGCGTGGTCGCCGGCCTGCACGAGCAGACGATGAGCGGCCGCGGACCCCCGCCGGCCCAGGTGACGGGCCTGTGTCACCCGCAGCTCGTCGAGGGTGACCAGTCCCTGCTGGAGGACCCGGTCGAGGAAGGGCTGGCCGTCCCGGCCCAGGGCGACGGCGGCGTCGAGGACCGCCAACGGTCTGCTCGCCACCCACAGGGTCCGGTGCTCGACCCGGTCACCCCGGAGATCCCGCTGGGCCACGGAGATGCCGGCGTGCGGTCGTCGCGAGCACCCGGGCGGGAGGCCGACGACGATCGGGTGCGGGCTGACCACACCGAGGTCGAGCCACCACGCGGCGGCGAGGCCGACGAGGGTGCCGACCGGCCGCACCCACTCCGCCGCCACCCGGACGCGCGCTGCGGGGGTCCAGGGCCAGGCGCACGCGAAGAACACCCCGGGTGCGCGTCGGAGCCACTCGCCGCTCGCGACCTTGCGGGCGATCTGGTCGTCGCTCATCCCGAGGGCGCGGGCCTGGGCCCTGGTGATGACGCCGTCGTGGGAGGCCAGGAAGCGGTCGAGGTGCACGGGGCGTAGACGCAGCCGGCCGGGGATCCGCTCCCCCCGATCCCAAGATCACCGGAACGACGAGGCCCTGGACGCCCACACCTCAGGGGCTCGTCGTTGCGGTGATCATGGGCGACCGGCGCCGCACACCGGACGCGACGAGGGCCGCACCCCGCCGGAGCGGGATGCGGCCCTGGTCAGTACTGCGTCAGGCCGGGAGCGGACTCAGAAGTCCATGCCGCCCATGCCGCCCGTCGGGTCGGCGCCGGCTCCGGCGCCCGCCTTCTCGGGCTTGTCGGCCACGACGGCCTCGGTGGTGAGGAACAGCGCGGCGATCGACGCGGCGTTCTGCAGCGCCGAGCGGGTGACCTTGGCCGGGTCGATGATGCCGGCCTTGATCAGGTCCTTGTACTCGCCGGTGGCGGCGTCGAGGCCCTCACCGAGCGAGAGGCCACGGACCTTCTCGGCCACGACGCCGGGCTCGAGGCCGGCGTTGTGCGCGATCTGCTTCAGCGGCGCCTCGAGCGCGGTGCGCACGATGTTGGCGCCGGTGGCCTCGTCCCCGTCGAGCCCGAGGCCCGTGAAGACGTCGCCGACCGAGGCCTGCAGCAGGGCGACGCCGCCGCCGGCGACGATGCCCTCCTCGACCGCGGCCTTGGCGTTGCGGACCGCGTCCTCGATGCGGTGCTTGCGCTCCTTGAGCTCGACCTCGGTGGCGGCACCGGCGCGGATCACCGCGACGCCGCCGGCCAGCTTCGCGAGGCGCTCCTGGAGCTTCTCGCGGTCGTAGTCGGAGTCGGAGCGCTCGATCTCCGAGCGGATCTGGGTCACACGACCCGCGATCTGCTCGGCGTCACCGGCACCGTCGACGATGGTCGTCTCGTCCTTGGAGACCGTGACCTTGCGGGCGCGGCCGAGGAGCGAGAGGTCGGCGGTGTCGAGCTTGAGGCCGACCTCCTCGGAGATGACCTCACCGCCCGTGAGGATCGCCATGTCGGCGAGCATCGCCTTGCGGCGGTCACCGAAGCCGGGGGCCTTGACGGCGACCGACTTGAAGGTGCCACGGATCTTGTTGACGACCAGGGTGGCCAGGGCCTCGCCCTCGACGTCCTCCGCGATGATCGCCAGCGGCTTGCCGGACTGCATGACCTTCTCCAGCAGCGGGAGGAGGTCCTTCACCGACGAGATCTTGGAGGACATGAGCAGGACGTAGGGGTCGTCCAGCTCCGCCTCCATCCGGTCCTGGTCGGTGACGAAGTAGGGCGAGATGTAGCCCTTGTCGAAGCGCATGCCCTCGGTGAGCTCGAGCTCGAGCCCGAAGGTCTGCGACTCCTCGACCGTGATGACGCCTTCCTTGCCGACCTTGTCCATCGCCTCGGCGATGAGCTCGCCGATCTGGGCGTCGCCGGCGGAGATCGACGCGGTCGCGGCGATCTGCTCCTTGGTCTCGACCTCCTTGGCCGACTTCAGGAGCTGCTGCGAGACGGCCTCGACGGCCTTCTCGATGCCCTTCTTCAGGGCCATGGGGTTCGCGCCGGCCGCGACGTTGCGCAGGCCCTCGCGGACGAGCGCCTGGGCGAGGACGGTGGCGGTGGTCGTCCCGTCACCCGCGACGTCGTCGGTCTTCTTCGCGACCTCCTTGACGAGCTCGGCCCCGATCTTCTCCCACGGGTCCTCGAGCTCGATCTCCTTCGCGATCGAGACGCCGTCGTTGGTGATCGTGGGGGCTCCCCACTTCTTCTCCAGGACGACGTTGCGGCCACGGGGGCCGAGGGTTACTCGGACGGCGTCCGCGAGGGTGTTCATGCCCCGCTCGAGGCCACGGCGGGCCTCTTCGTCGAACGCGATCATCTTGGCCATGCTGGGTGGTCCTCCGATGAGAGACACGTGTGCTCGGCCAGGGGCGGTGCCCGCGACGGACGACCGGCTCCGTTCCGCCGGCCTCACCACCCCGACCTGGCACTCGAACCTAGCGAGTGCCAATTT
>NZ_JBVPVA010000609.1:0-6369 GCF_055612215.1 Actinomycetospora sp.
GACGACGTACTGCCGGCCGTCGACGCTGAACGTGCTCGGGCTGCTGTGGTGGCCGCTGCCGCACTGGAACGACCACAGCTTCTCGCCGGTGTCGGCGTCGAGCGCGACGAGCTCACCGGTGGGCGTCCCCTGGAACACCAGGCCACCGCCGGTGGACAGCGTCGAGGCGCACATCGGGTACTCGTTGCGCCAGCGCCACTTCTCCTCGCCGGTCAGCGGGTCGATGGCCGCGACGTATCCGTAGAAGTCGTCGAGGTCGACCGCGACGCCCGCGCCCCAGTACGGGATGCTCTCCTTGAACTCGCGACGCCGGCGGGTGGCCGTCGCCCCGACCTCCTGGACCGGGACGTAGATCAGCCCGGTGTTGGGGTTGTAGGACATGTGCGTCCATTCCTTGCCCCCGGCCGGACCCGGCCAGAAGTGCACGGGGACGCCTTCCTCGTCCGGGTAGACCTTCGCGGTGACCTTCCCCTCGGGGCTGATGTCGCCCCAGGTGATCCGGTCCACGAAGGGGAACACCCGGACCAGCTCACCGTTGGTGCGGTCGAGGACGAAGAAGTACCCGTTCTTGTCCGCGTGCGCGAGCAGCTTGCGCCCGTCGGGCGCGTCGAACAGGACGTTCTCCATCGTCGAGTCGTAGTCCCACAGGTCGTGGGGCGTGAACTGGTAGTGCCACCGGATCTCGCCGGTGTTCACGTCGACCGCGATGGTGCTGTCGGTGTAGAGGTTGTCGCCGGGGCGCACACCGCCGTCGAAGTCCGGCGCCGGGTTGCCGGTCCCCTGGAACAGGAGCTCGAGCTCCGGGTCGTAGGAGGGGGTGACCCAGCAGTTCGCCCCGCCGCGCTGCCAGGCCTCACCGTCGTCGGGCCAGGTCTCCGAACCGGGTTCGCCGGGCTTCGGGATCGTGTAGCAGCGCCAGCGGCGCTCCCCGGTCTCGGCGTCGAAGGCGTCCATGTGGCCGCGGAGGCCGAACTCGCCGCCGGAGCTCCCGACGATGACCATGTCCTTGACGATCAGCGGCGCGACGGTCCCGCTCTCCCCGGCCCGCACGTCGCCGTTGACGACGTCGAACACCAGTTCGCCGCTCGTCGCGTCGAGCGCGATGAGGTGGGCGTTGAGGGTGTACAGGTAGACCTTGCCGTGGCCCACGGCCACACCCCGGTTGACGTTGCCGCAGCACAGCGAGACGTCGTACGGGGAGGCGTGCTTGTAGCGCCAGAGCTCCTCGCCGGTCGTGGCGTCGATGGCCCAGAGCTTCCCCTCCGGGCCGGAGACGTACATGACGCCTTCCACGACGAGCGGGGAGGCCTCGAACGAGTAGGTCGACGCGCCGGACTGCATGCCCGTCGTCCCGGCCTGGAACACCCACGCGGGGACGAGCTTCTTGACCGTGTCCTTGTTGATCTGGTCGAGCGCGCTGTAGCGCTGAGCGTCGTAGGTGCCGTAGTAGGTGAGCCAGTTCTCCGGCTCCGAGCGGGCGTTCTGGATGCGCTCGTCGTTGACGTCCCCCGTAGCCGGGGCCTCGCCCTTGGTGGCGCTGAGGGTCTTGTGCGGGACGGCCTCGCCGGCGTCCACGTAGTCGGTCATGGTGTCTTCCTCTCTGCGGGCGCGACTAGGGACGAGGCTGGGGCGGACGGTCGATCTTGGCCGAGTCCGGTACCTCGCCACCGAAGACGAGCGCGCCGGTGAGACCACGGCCCTCGTCGTTCCCGGTCGTGGAGCCGTAGTAGTACGTGCCGGGGCCGCCCAGCTCGAGGGTCGCCGTGCCCTTCGAGTGGTTCACCAGCCAGATGATCTTGGGGTCCCCGTTGTGCGGGAGCACCGCGCAGTGGGTGTTCTTGTCGTCGTTGATCAGCGTGAGCTCGACCGTCCCGCCGTGCGGGAAGACCAGGATCGACGGGTCCCAGATCAGCTCGTCCTCGGGGATGCGCACGGTGGCCCGCATGACCCCGTCCGAGCCCTCCTCGGCGTGCCCGACGTTCCCGGTGCCGAGCAGCCGGCCCAGTGCCGTCCGGTTCTGCCCGTCCAGGCCTGCTTCGTGCAGGGTGGTCTCTCGATCATCTGCCGTGGCCGTCATCGGCCGTACCTCCTCATCTCGGGTGTCCTTCCTGCCGACGGCGGCGTCGCCGCCACCTCGACCTCCTCGTCTCCTCCGTCGGCCGTGCTCCGACCCCTGGTCGGACGTCGATGGGTCACCAGGACGTGGGGGATGCGTGCTCGAGCACTCCGGTGCACTCCTCCCGGCCGCGTGTCGCGCCCGGGACGTCCCGGTCGGCGCGGTGCCGCCACAGGTCTCTCGGCCGTCGGGCCGAATTCGGTGACCACTGGGCGGCAGGACACGGGGTCTCCGGCGACGACCGGACGTCGTCAGCCGGTGAACGGTGTGTGCTGAGCCACAGCCGACCATAGGGAGCCGGTGGCGAGTCGGCAAGGGTCTGGGAGGACCCGCGGGTCTCGATCTCGTCGACCCAGCGTGTTCGACCCGTGACGTTCCGCGAAGCGGAACAGACTAGGCCGAACGGGGGAGAGGCAGGGGAGGGGCCCTCGGTTCGGTGGGGCCGCCCCGTCCGTCCGCCCAGGTTCGGGACGCAATGGTGTCGTGGGCCACCGAGCGCCCGCTATGGTCGCGCGGGGTGGCGCCGCCGTCGGGGCCCGGCCTGCCCGGCGGGAGGTCGAGAAGGACGTGCCGAGGTTCGGACCGCCCGAGGCGCTCGCCCGGCTCTGCGCCGACGGGGCGCATGCCGACAGCGTCGAGCTGAAGGCGCTCCTCGCCACGGCCGCGGGGCCGGCCGCCGAGGCCCTGACCGGCCGCCCGTCGCCGACGTGGAGCGAACGGCGGACCTACCTGATCGACACCGACGCCCTCGACCTGCTCCGTGCCGGCGTCGAGATCCGGCTGCGGCGGCGGGCGCGCGGCCGCTACGACCTCGCGGTGTCCGCGCAGCGCAGCGGCACCACGTCCGAGCGGAGCACCCCCCGCAGCGTGCGCATCGAGCTGGACGTCGCCCCGGGCGCGGTCTGGCAGGACCTCGAGATCCGGCGCGACGTCGAGGCCGGGGCCGCGGCCCACGTCATCGGCGGCGGTCTGGACCCGGGGGAGCTGCTCTCGCCGCCGCAGCGCGCGTGGGCGCTGCGCGGCGGCCACGACGTCGTGGACGACGCCCGGCTCAAGGAGCTGGCGGTGCTCGGCCCGCTGGTGGTCCACCGGGTGAAGGTGAGCGCGCAGGCCGGGTTGCGGCGGGCGGACCTCGAGCACTTCCGCTTCCCGAGCGGGCGGGAGCTCGTGGAGCTCTCGACCCACTGCGGGCCCGCGGAGGTGACCGCGACCGCCGCGGCGTTCGAGCAGCTGATCGACGACCGGGAGATCGCGGTGGCCCGGTGGTACCGCACCAAGACCTCGCTGTGGCAGGACGAGTTCGGCCGCTGATCGGCCGGGCTCACCCCGGCGCGTCGGGCCCGCGGCCCGCGTGGACCGCGTGGCTCCAGCGCAGCGTCGTCGCGAGCCACAGCAGGACGTCGTGCAGCCGCAGCCGGGTGGGCGCGGCGTCGCCGGTCGCGCGCGCGGCCGCCGACTCGAGCGCGGCGAAGCCCCGCTCGTTGGCCGCGAGCTCCCGTCGCACCACCGCCTCCACGCCGCTGTCGCCCTCCTCGAGGTGGGGGAGCAGCGCGCGCCGCGTGGTCCGGGTGAGATGGGGGACCAGCGCCGGGTGGTGGTGGTGCAGGGCCGCGAGCACGTGGCCGGGGTGCGCCCCGGCCGCCGAGGCGACCTCGCGGAGCAGCGACCCGACGGTGCCGGGCTCGTCGAGCACCGAGAACTCCCCGGACGGCAGCGTCCACAGCGGGCGGCCGGCCGCGCGGCGCACCGCGTCGTGCACGAGCGGGCGGACCCGCGCGAGCGCGTCGTGGACGTCGGTCCAGCCGTCCCGGTCGAGCCGACCGTGCAGTCCCTCGCCGAGCAGGACGTCGGCGTCGGGCCCGGTGCTCGCCGGGGCGGCGTCGAACCGGGCCCAGCCGTAGGCCGGGACGCGGACCCAGCGGCCGTCGGGGACACCGGGGGAGCGGAAGCGCAACGGGCGCCGGGCCCGCGCGTACCCGACGACGGCGGCGAGCGCCTCGGCGAACGGGATCGGGTCCGGACCCGCGCTGGGCAGGACCAGGACCGCTCCGGTGTCTACCTCGGGCTCGACCACGACGCCGGCGTCCGGGAGACGAGGTGCGAGGACAGGCCGACCACGACGATGACCAGCAGACCGAACGCCAGCGCCGCCCCGATCGACACCAGGCGGATGAGCAGGCCCCCGACGACGACCCCGGCCGCGAAGGCCAGCAGCGCGAGCACGCGTCGCAGCCGGGCCGGGTCGCGGTGGCCGCGCTCGGCGAGCAGCCCGGTCATGGTCAGCGTCAGCACGACGGTGAGCAGGTCGGGGACCTTGAGGTGGCGGATGAGGGCGAGCTGCCCGCCCATCGATGCCGCGAGCAGGACGGTGATCGTGGTGCGCACGCCGGGTGGCAGGTCGTCGCCGACGGCGAGCGCCGTGATCGTCACCGGCACGGCCAGGACGGCCTTGTAGATCGTCGTGTTGCGCAGGGCCCGGCCGCGGTGTCCGCCCGCGTGGCGGCAGATCACGGCCCCGGCGAGCACACCGACGACGAAGGCCGCCAGTGCGAGCGCGGACGAGGTCACCGAGAACCCGTCGGCTCCGGAGAGGCCGAGGCCGAGGATGACGAGGTTGCCGGTCATCGCCGCCACGAAGACGTGGTCGAGGGCGAGGATGCTCGTGGCGTCGACGACGCCCGCCAGCACGGTGAGTCCGAGGAGCAGGGCCGGCAGCGGCCCGTCGCGCTCGTCGACGACCGCGTCGTGCAGCGTGCGGCCGAACGTCGGTTCGTCGTCCGGGTCCCGCGACGGTCCTCGCTGGGTCACCCCGCGAGTACAGCATCCGGCCGCGGCCGGGGGAGCCGATCGCGGTCCCGGCGCGCGCCCGGGTTGATCAGGGGCACGTCCGGCAGGTCCGGGGGCCGCGGGAGCTGCGTGGTGTGCCCGTCGACGGGACGCGGACCCGGCCGCCGACCAGCGGAGAGGGGCTCCGGCAGCCGATCTGACATAATGTCGATTATCGGATCGGCGGAGCGGGGCCGAGAGGGGTCCGGGGTACGGCCGCGCTGGTGTCGCTAGGCAGTCGATCATGGCGAGGGCACCGCACGTACTGGTGCCCTCGCCATGATCAACCGCCTACTGCGTGCCGGCCCGTCAGTCGTTCCGCGGGAACCCGAGGTCGAGACCGCCGGCGTCGCCGCGCTGGGCCGGGTCGATCCAGCGGGTCGTGACGACCTTGCCGCGGGTGAAGAAGTGCACGCCCTCGGTGCCGTGCGCGTGGGTGTCACCGAACAGCGAGTTCTTCCAGCCGCCGAAGCTGTAGTACGCCATCGGCACCGGGACCGGGACGTTGATCCCGATCATGCCGACCTCGACCTCGTGCTGGAACCGCCGCGCGGCGCCGCCGTCGTTGGTGAACAGCGCCGTCCCGTTGCCGTACGGATTCGCGTTGATCATCGCGACGGCCTCGTCGTAGGTGTCCACCCGCAGCACCGACAGCACCGGGCCGAAGATCTCGTCGGTGTAGATCGACATGTCGGTGGTGACGTGGTCGAACAGGGTCGGGCCGACGAAGAAGCCCTCGCCGTCCGCGTCCGGCGCCACGCCCCGGCCGTCGACGACCACGGACGCCCCGGCCGACTCCCCGGCCTCGATGTAGCCCGTGACCCGCTCCCGCGCCGCGGCCGTGACCAGCGGGCCCATGTCGCAGCCACGACGGCCGTCCCCGGTGCGCAGCCCCCGGGCCCGCTCGGCGACCTTCTCGACGAGGCCGTCGCCGCACGACCCCACGGCGACCAGGGCCGAGATCGACATGCACCGCTCCCCGGCCGAGCCGAAGCCGGCGTTGATCGCCTGGTCGGCGGCGAGGTCGAGGTCGGCGTCGGGCAGGACCACCATGTGGTTCTTGGCCCCGCCGAGGGCCTGGACGCGCTTGCCGTGCGCGGTGCCGGTCTCGTAGACGTGGCGGGCGATCGGCGTCGACCCGACGAAGCTGATCGAGCGTACGTCGGGGTGGGTCAGCAGCCCGTCGACGGCGGTCCGGTCGCCGTGCAGGACGTTGAAGACGCCGTCGGGCAGGCCCGCCTCGGCCCACAGCTCGGCGAGCCACTGTGCCGCGCTGGGCACCTTCTCGCTCGGCTTGAGCACGACCGTGTTCCCCGCGGCGATCGCGATCGGGAAGAACCACATGGGCACCATCGCCGGGAAGTTGAACGGCGAGATGATCCCGACGACGCCCAGCGGCTGGCGGATCGAGGAGACGTCGATGCCGG
>NZ_JBVPVA010000631.1:0-3875 GCF_055612215.1 Actinomycetospora sp.
CGGCCGACGCCGAGCGCCGCCGCGAGGATCGCCACCGCGAACAGCCCCGTGACCGCCGCGCTGCGGGCCGACCACCGCGGCCACCTCCGCCGCCGACGATCCGTCCCCCAACCGTTCAGGGAGCCCGACGGCATACCTGTCCCACTCTCTCCCCGACCCGCCGACTCCGGCCCACCGGTCCGGAGATCCGGGAGGCTACGCGTCCGGTACGTCTGCGGTCAGCCGTTTCGTGCATCTCGGGAGACCGCACGGGGCACGATGGGAGCCGTGGGTGCACAGCGGGCCGCGCGGGCGCACGACCGTGTCGTCGAGCCCCGATCCGACTCCGCCGACCGAGTGATGCCCAGTCCCCGATTGGAGCTGGACCTCGCCGCGGTCTCCCGGGCTTTCTCCGCGTTCCGTGACGCCCTGCCCGAGGCCGAGCCCGCCTACGCCGTCAAGGCGAATCCCCATCCCGAGGTGCTCGGGCTCCTCGCCGCGCGGGGCGCGAGCGTCGACCTCGCGAGCGTCGGCGAGCTCGACGCCTGCCTGCTCGCCGGGATCACCCCGGCGCGGATGAGCTGGGGCAACCCCGTGAAGAAGCCCGCCGACGTCCGGGCCGCCGTCGCCGCCGGCGTGACCCGCTTCACCACCGACGCCCCCGCCGACGTCGACCTCCTCGCCCGCCTCGCCCCCGGCGCCGCGGTGACCGTGCGGCTCGGCGCCGACGACACCGGCTCGGCCACCCCCTTCGCCGGCAAGTTCGGGGTGACCCCGGACGAGGCCGCGGCGCTCCTGACGCGCGCCCGCGACGCCGGCCTGCGCGCGCACGGGCTCGGCTTCCACCCCGGCTCCCAGCAGACCGACCCGGACGCCTGGCGTCGCGGGATCGCCGCCGCGGCCCGGGCAGTGGAGCACTTCGGCGCCCCGGTGGCGGAGCTCGACGTCGGGGGCGGGTTCCCGACGCCGCACGCTGCCGGCCCGGTCCCCGACCTCGCGACCTGCGCCGACGCGATCCGCGGCGCCCTGGCCGCCCACCGCGAGGTGCCCGGCGTCGGGGTCTGGCGGCCGCACCTCGTCGCGGAGCCGGGGCGGGCCCTCGTCGCCGAGGCGGGCGTGCTCGTCGCGGAGGTGGTGCTGGTCGCCGACCGCGCCGGCCGCCGGTGGGTCTACCTCGACGTCGGGCGCTACCAGGGCCTCGCGGAGACCGAGGGCGAGATGATCGTCTACCGGTTGCGCACCCCCGGGCACCCGTCGGACGCGCCCCGCGGGCCGGTCGTGCTCGCCGGCCCCACCTGCGACGGTGACGACGTCCTCTACCGCCGGGCCGACGTGCGGCTCCCGCTCGACCTCGCGCCCGGCGACGTCGTCGAGTTCCTCGGTGCGGGCGCCTACACCGCCAGCTACGCCTCGGTCGGCTTCAACGGCCTCCCGCCGCTGCCCACCGTGATCCGCCGCCCTGTCGAGACCCCCGAGGAGACCGCTTGACCACTCCCACGCCGGCCCGCCCGTCCCCCGCGAGCCCGCCCGCTTCGTTCGCCGGGCGCCACGTGCTCGCCGAGCTGCGCGGTGTCTCGGCCGCGCTCCTCGCCGACGACGCCGCCGTGGCCCGCGCGTTGCGGACCGCGCTCGACGGCGGCGGGGCGTCCACCCTCGACGTCGTGACGCACCGGTTCGAACCGCAGGGCACGACGGTCCTCGCGCTGCTCGCCGAGTCGCACGCCTCGGTGCACGCCTACCCCGAGGCCGGCGCGGCGTTCGTCGACGTCTTCACCTGCGGGGAGCACGCCGACCCGGAGCGGATCGTGGAGATCCTCGGCCGGGAGGTCGGGGCGGTCGAGGTCCGGGCGCAGATCGTCGCGCGCGGGGCGGGACTCGCGCCCGACGTCGTTGGGCACCGGGAGGTCGACGAGCCCCTCGCCGAGGGGATGCGCCGCCGTTGGCGGATCGACGAGGTGCTCTGGCGGGGCCGGACGGCGTGGCAGGACATGATCGTCGCCCGCACCGCGCAGGGCGTGTCGCTCTTCTGCGACGGCGAGCGCCAGTCCACCGAGGCCACCCAGCTCACCTACCACGAGGCCCTCGCCGTCCCACCCCTGCTGCTCGCGGACTCGGTGGAGCGGGTGCTGGTCGTCGGGTCCAGCGAGGGGGTGGTCTCGCAGCTGGCGGTGGCCGCCGGAGCCCGGCGCGTCGACCACGTCGACATCGACGCCGAGTGCGTCCGCCGCTGTGCCGAGCTGCTGCCCTACGGCTACTCGGCGGCCGAGCTCGAAGCGGCCGAGTCCGGGTCGGGCCCGGTGCAGGTGCACTACGCCGACGGCTGGGCCTTCCTCGCCGAGGCGGCCGAGCGGGGCGACCGGTACGACGTCGTGATCGTCGACCTGCCCGACGAGCCCGTCGAGGTCGACGACCCGGCCCAGCACGCCCGCCTCTACGGGACGCCGTTCCTGCAGCGGTGCGCCGCGGTCCTCGCGCCCGGCGGCGCGGTGTGCTCCCAGGCCGGCTGCCCGACGATGTGGCGCCACGACACCCTGGCCCGGATGGTCGGGCGCTTCGACGAGGTGTTCCCGACGGTGCTCCCCTACTGCTCCGACGAGCACGAGTGGGCCTACCTGACGGGGCGGGCGGACGCGGTGTCCGATCCGGTGGCGCTGGCGACGTCGCGGCTCTCGCGGTTCCCGTCGCTGTCCTCGATCGACGGCCCGGCCCTGCTCCGCGGCTCGATCCTTCCCTTCGCGCTTCGCGCTCGTGCGTCCGTTTCCGTGCCCGAGCACGGACAATCGCTCACACCCGACGGCGGCCGGTGATCATCGGGCTCTGGTTCGGGCCGCTACTGGGCCCGGAGCCCGCCCGACCCGGTCTCGGTGAAACCGCACCCCGTCCGGAGTCGGTCCGGCTAGAGAAAGCTCAGCGTCGAGCAAGTCTTCCGCCTCGGGCAGAAGGCCATGTTGTCGCGCGGGAAACCGTGTCCACTAGACATGGCTTTCCGCGGGCCTCAACGCTGAGGCGGGAGCTTGCGGATCACGAGGGCCGTGGCCTGCTCGGCGAACTCGCACGCGTCGTTGCCCGGGGCGGGATCACCCCTGCCGATCCAGGTCGCTTCGAGTGCCTGCTTTGGCCCGAGCCCGGTGGTGACGACACAGATATTCGGCGGACCCGGACGACTCTTCTGTGCCACAGCGGGGAAGCCTTCGATTGAGCGTGGGACGAACACGGGTTCGAAGTGAGTGCGATACGTGTCCGCAAGCAGGTCACGATCCGCGTCGACCGCAAGCGCGAGGCCCTGTTGATCCGACGCGGTCCACGCGCATTCCTGCACGTCGATCGACGTCCTTTGTCGTCCCGGAGAGCCGAAACCAAGTTCCTCGAGCTCCGACGGAGTCAGCAGTGACGTGCAGGGGGAGCCTGCCACGGCTGACACCTCCACTGGTCTCTCGACGGTCGGAGCACCGAACCGATTAGACGTCGACGGCACCGGACCTGCCGGCGCCGGAGCTGACTCTGGGGCGCCGCACGCACCAAGGATCGTGACCAGCGTCGCTAGACCTAGAAGCCGGCTAGCCCCGCGTCGCATCGAACGCCCGACGGCTGTTCACGTCGACATTCTGATATTCGGCGAGCTCCGCCGAGATCGAGTCGATCAACGAGTTGAGCCGATCTACGCCGGCACGGAGTGCAAGCAGCAACGACCCTTGACCACCGTTGGCCACCGCGCCGAGGAGAGTTGCTGCGTCACGGCTCACCTCGTCGGCAGAACCCGGATCGACCTTGCCGAGTCTCTCAGCGTCGATCATGAGTCCCCGCAACTCATCCCTTGCTGCCGTCAGGTCTCGAAGCGTCTGCGGCGCGCGCTCGAGGTCGACCGTGAACGACCCGCCCGTCGTCATGTCCACGAC
>NZ_JBVPVA010000766.1:0-4770 GCF_055612215.1 Actinomycetospora sp.
TCATGACGCTGCCCCACTCCTGGCCCGCGATGCTCTCGGCCGGGTCGGTGGGCGCGGTGCGGCGCAACTACGCCTACCTGCCGATCTACTGGGTCTGCCTGGTGCTGCCGATGTTCATCGGCTTCGTCGCGTTCACCGCGCTCCCGCCGAGCACGAGCAGCAACGGGGCCCTGCTGACGATCGCCGGGCAGGTGTTCCCGTCGTGGTTCGTCGGGGTCGTGGTGGTGGCCACGGCGGCGACCGCGATGGTGCCGGCGGCCGGGCTGATCATCGGGATGTCGTCGCTCGTGGCGCGCAACGTCGTCCGCACGACGTCGCCGCAGGGCCAGACCGTGGTCAACCAGGCCTCGGTGGTGGTGCTCACCGGCCTCGCCCTCGTCCTCGCGATCGTGCGGCCCGACCTGCTCGC
Source organism: Actinomycetospora sp. (assembly GCF_055612215.1). Taxonomy (NCBI): domain Bacteria; kingdom Bacillati; phylum Actinomycetota; class Actinomycetes; order Pseudonocardiales; family Pseudonocardiaceae; genus Actinomycetospora; species Actinomycetospora sp. The sequence goes on from NZ_JBVPVA010000766.1 coordinate 410, forward strand.
GAACCTGCTGCTGCTCACCTACTCGGGGCTCGACCAGCTGGTGCCGGCGCTCGTGCTCGCGCTGTTCGCCCGGCGCTGGGCCGGGCTGCGCCCGGTGGTGGCGGGCCTCGTCGTCGGGGAGGTCGTGGTGATCGCGCTGACCTTCGGGCCCTACGACGGGACCGTGAACGAGGGGCTGATCGCGCTGGTGCCCAACATCGCCGTCGTCGTGGTCGGGGCGCTGATCGAGCGGCGCCGCGGCGGAGGTGCTCCGATGAGGACGGACCGGTCCGAGCCGACCCCCGTCCCCGCGCGGGGGGAGCCGGCGGCCGGGTAGGGCGACGGGGGAGGACGGCGACGGATGACGCGGCTGCTGCTGCACGGCGGCGAGGTGCTCGACGGGACCGGGGCGCCGGCCGCGCCCGCCGACGTCGTCGTGGACACCGCGACGGGGACGATCCTCGACGTCGGGCCCGGGCTGGACGGTGACGACGCCGTCGACTGCGCCGGGGCGACCGTCACCCCGGGCTTCGTCGACGCCCACGTGCACGTCACCAGCTCCGGGGTCGACCTGCTGTCGCGGGTGACGACGCCGTTCTCCTATCAGTTCTTCGCGGCCGCGCGGAACCTCACGGCCACCCTGCGGGCGGGGGTCACGACGGTGCGCGACGCGGGCGGCGCCGACGCCGGGGTGCGGCAGGCGGTGGCCGACGGGCTCGTCGAGGGCCCGCGGATGCGGATCGCGATCACCATCCTCGGCCAGACCGGCGGGCACTCCGACGGCTGGATGCCCTCCGGGCACTGCGTCCCGCTCTCGCTGCCGCACCCGGGTCGCCCGGCCGGGGTCGCCGACGGCGTCGACGGGGTCCGTCGCGTGGTCCGCGAGGTGCTGCGCGCGGGCGCCGACGTCGTGAAGATCTGCACGACCGGCGGGGTGCTCTCGCCGGGCGACGACCCGGAGCACTCGCAGTTCTCGCCGGAGGAGATCGCGGTCGTCGTCGCCGAGGCCGCCGCGCAGGGCCGGGAGGTGATGTCCCACGCGCAGGGCAGCCAGGGCATCAAGAACGCCGTCCGGGCCGGGGTGCGCTCGATCGAGCACGGCATATACCTCGACGACGAGGCGATCGAGCTGATGCTCGCCCACGACACCGTGCTGGTGCCGACCCTCGTGGCGCCGCGGGCGGTCCTCGAGGCCGCCGGGGCGGGGGCGCGGCTGCCCGCGGAGGTCGTCGCGAAGGCCGCGGCCGTCGTCGACGTGCACACCGAGTCGATCCGGCGGGCCGTGGCGGCCGGCGTCCGGATCGCGATGGGCACCGACTCGGGGGTCGGCCCGCACGGGCGCAACCTCACCGAACTGCCGCTCATGGCCGCGTGCGGCATGCCGGCCGAGGCGGTCGTCGCGGCGTCCACCTCGGCGGGCGCGCGGCTGCTGGGGCTGGGTGAGGTCACCGGCCGCGTCGCGCCGGGGCTCGCCGCCGACCTCTGCGTGGTCGACGGCAGGCTGTCCGGCGACGGCGGGCTCGACGACCTCTCGGCGCGGCTTCGGGCGGTGTTCCGGGCGGGGGTCCCGGTCGCCCTCGGATGAGCGCCGGGGTCAGTGCTTCTTGCCGCCGCCGAACCGCTTGAACATCTCCTGGGCCTTCGCGCGGTTCTTCGGGTCCTGCGCGTAGCGCTTCGCCTGGTCGGTGTACTTGCGGCCCTGGGGGCTCTTGAGGAAGTCCTGGACCTTCTGGAAGAGACCGGGCACGAGGCACTCCTTGCGGGTCGATATCCGATGTGTCCGCTTCAGGCTACCCGCGCCCCGCCGCCCCTCCTGAGTTACTCGTCAGTAGCTCCCTACTACCTACTGGCGAGTAACATGAGAGGGGTACGCCACGTCGCCCCGCGCCGGTGCTCGTGGGACAGTCGGGACAGGGCGAACTGCTACCGACGGGTAACCACTGTCGTCGGTGGCCACCGGATTCGCAGGCACAGGAGGTCACAGAGGACCCATGAACATCGTCGTGCTGATCAAGCAGGTGCCGGACACCTGGTCGGAGCGCACGCTCTCCGACGGTGACAAGACCCTGGACCGCGCCTCGTCGGACGCGGTGCTGGACGAGATCAACGAGCGCGCCGTGGAGGAGGCGCTCAAGATCAAGGAGGCGGGCGGCGCCGAGGTCACCATCCTGACCGCCGGCCCCGACCGCGCCACGGACGCCATCCGCAAGGCCCTCTCCATGGGCGCGGACAAGGCCGTCCACGTGAACGACGACGCCATCCACGGCTCGGACGCCGTGGCCACGGCGAAGGTGCTCGCCAAGGCGATCGGCACGGTCGGCGACGTCGACCTCGTCATCGCCGGCAACGAGGCCACCGACGGCCGCAGCGGCGCCATGGCCGGGATGGTCGGCGAGGTCCTCGGGTGGCCCTCGCTCACCCACGCCAACGAGCTGTCCGTCAGCGACGGCACCGCCTCCGTCAAGCGCGAGACCGACGAGGGCACCTGCGACGTCACCGCGTCGTTGCCCGCCGTCGTGAGCGTGGCCGAGAAGATCAACGAGCCGCGCTACCCCTCGTTCAAGGGGATCATGGCGGCGAAGAAGAAGCCGGTGAACACCCTCGGCGTCTCGGACCTGGGCCTCGACGCCTCCGAGGTCGGCCTGGCCGGGTCGCTCGTCCAGGTCGACTCGTTCGCACCGCGCCCGCCGAAGTCCGGCGGCCAGAAGGTCGAGGACGAGGGTGACGGCGGCGCGAAGATCGCCGAGTTCCTCGTCGGCCAGAAGCTCATCTGAGCACCGTCCACGAGGAGGAGAAGACCCATGGCTGAAGTGCTGGTCCTCGTCGACCACGTCGACGGTGAGATCAAGAAGAACACCTACGAGATGCTGACCGCGGCCCGCCGCCTCGGTGAGCCGTCCGCGGTCGTCGTCGGGACGCCCGGCACGGCCACGAAGCTGGCCGAGGGCCTCGCCGCGCACGGTGCGGAGAAGGTCTACGTCGCCGAGTCCGACGACGTGGTCAACTACCTCTCGACCCCGCAGGTCGACGTGCTGGCCGCCCTGGTCGAGCGCGTCTCGCCGCCCGCGGTGCTCATCCCGGCGGGCGCCGACGGCCGCGAGGTCGCGGGCCGCCTGGCGGTGCGCACCAACTCGGGGTGGCTGAACGACCTGGTGGACATCGACGGCGACCGCACCGGGTCGCACTCGATCTTCGGTGGCGCGTTCACGGTCCAGTCGCACGCGACCACCGATACCGCGATCGTCTCGTGGCGCTCGGGCTCCATCGAGATCGAGGAGAGCGCCGCGGCCGGCACGCAGGAGACCGTCGAGGTCCCCGCGATCGACGAGGCACGCTCGGCGAAGGTCTCGAACCGCGCCCCGATCGTCGGCGGTGACCGTCCGGAGCTCACCGAGGCGACCGTCGTGGTCTCCGGTGGCCGCGGGGTCGGGTCGGCCGACAACTTCGACGTCGTCGAGAAGCTCGCCGACTCGCTGCACGCCGCCGTGGGCGCCTCGCGCGCCGCGGTCGACTCCGGCTACTACCCGAACCAGTTCCAGGTCGGGCAGACCGGCAAGACCGTGTCCCCGCAGCTGTACGTGGCGCTGGGCATCTCCGGCGCCATCCAGCACCGGGCCGGCATGCAGACCTCGAAGACGATCGTCGCGGTGAACAAGGACCCGGAGGCGCCGATCTTCGAGATCGCCGACTTCGGCGTGGTGGGCGACCTGTTCACCATCGCCCCCCAGCTGGCCGAAATGGTGGAGAAACGCAAAAGCTGAGGGGAACAGGCAAGGCCACGTCAATCGATGTAGCCTTCAGCAAGTTCCGGAGATATGAGGCTGGCTCAGGGGATATTGATGACTTGCCCTGGGACGATGCGATCAGGGTTGGTGATCTGCGGGTTTGCTGCCTCTAAATCTGACAGGCTAACCCCGAACTTCCTTGCGATGCCGCTCAGGGTATCTCCTGGCTGAACAGTGTATGTGCGCCGAGGACGAGGAGGAGATTCATGTGTATACCAGTCGACGCATGCCCACGCAACGTAATCTGTGCGGCCCTCGTACGGGACTGGGATCCACCAATGGCTCCCCCCGCAGCTCTGGTACGGCGCGCCGGACACAGCCTCGCAACTGGCGGGAATGGACTGCCCGGCGTCGAGGTGACCATCAGACCTTGAGTCACTAGTGGCTCGTTCGCGTATGTTCAGGCCATCGACCCTGCTGACGACCCAGCAAGGCGACTCGCTCCCGCTATCCTGACCGCCGACGGTAAAACCCTGTATGGGACGGCTGCCCACTTGGGGTCGCGGGGGATCCTGGGATCCAGGCCGGGGTGCATTCTCGGTCATGTGAACCATCCTGTTTGCCCTGATTGCGCCTTAAATTCTCATTGTGTGCTGG
>NZ_JBVPVA010000866.1:0-4179 GCF_055612215.1 Actinomycetospora sp.
CACGACGGGATGCGCAGGCACAGCCACACCCCGACCCCGCAGACCGCCGCGGTCAACCAGGCCGCCCCGGGCGAGCCGAACAGGTAGGCGACCCCCGCAGCGATCCCGCCGAAGACCCCGGACGCGACCATCCCGAAGACCGTCAGGCGCGAGTTCGTCGTCACCAGCGTGATGCCGGGCGGGAGGACGCGCGGGGTCACGGCGGCCTTGAGCACCCCGAAGGACTTGGAGAGCACGAGGATGCCGAGCGCGGAGGGGTAGAGCGCCCAGGTGTCCATGAACAGCGCGAGCACGACGGCGAGCGCGCCCTGGCCCGCCGTCGAGAGCGCGAGGGCGAGGCGGCGCCCGCGCTGGACCCGGTCGAGCAGCGGCCCGACGACCGGGGCGATCACCGCGAAGGGCGCCACCGTGATGAGCAGGTAGAGCGCGACCTTGTCCTTGGACTCGGCGCTGGCGGCGGAGAAGAACAGGGTGTTGGCCAGCGCCACGGCCAGCGTCGCGTCCGAGGCGTAGTTGGCCATCCACGCGTAGGTCAGCGCGGTCAGCCCGGACCGGTCGGCCCCGTCGGCCGAGGCCGCCCGGTGGAACGCGCGGGCGCCGGCGCGGGTGAGGTTGCGCGCGCGCCAGGCCGCGACGCGGGTGACGGTGATCTTCCGCGGGCCGGGGTCGCCGGGGTCCTGGCCGGTGGAGCGTCGCGTGGGTGGGGGCTCGGGAGCGTCAGAAGGGTCTCGATGCTGACGTCCGTTGTCAGTCTTGGGCCGGTGATCAGTGCGGGGCTCGCCGCGACGCCGGCGCCCGGCCGACCACCCCGGACGCCCGGGATCGGGGGAGGGCTGGGCGCGCGTCACGGGTCCCATCGTCACCCACGGTGGCCCCCCGGTCACGACGGTCACCCCCGGTCGGCCGGGGCCCGGGGAAGGCCCGAGGGTGTCGGGGTGTTCTCGTAGACTGGATTCGCTCGCTCCACGCTCCTGCGAAGGGCTCTGGTGTCTTCTCCCGACACTCTCTCGACCACCTCCGGGCTCGCCCCGCTCTCCGGTCTGGCCTCGGCGCTGCTCGCCGACCCGGGCCTGCGCGCGCTCGTCGACGCCGCCGGCCGTGATGCCGCCGTCGAGGGCCCGACGGCGCTGCGCCCGCTGCTCGCCGCCGCCCTGGGCGCCGATCCCGACGGCGAGCGCGGCGGCGCCGGCCGCACCGCGCTGCTCGTGTGCGCCACCGAGCGCGAGGCCGAGGAGCTCGCCGCCGCCGTCGAGGACCTGCTCGGCGAGCACGCCGTGGCCTACCTGCCCAGCTGGGAGACCCTCCCGCACGAGCGGCTCTCGCCGCGGGCCGACACCGTGGGTCGGCGGGTCGCGATCCTGCGCCGCCTGGCCCACCCCGAGACCGACCCGCACGGGCGCCTGCTCGTCGTCACGGCCGCCACCCGCAGCCTCATCCAGCCGCTGGTGCCCGGGCTCGGCGACCTCGATCCGGTCGTCCTGCGCGAGGGCACCGAGATCGAGCTGGAGCACCTCACCGGGCGCCTCGTCGACCTCGCCTACGCGCGGGTGGAGATGGTCGAGAAGCGCGGCGAGTTCGCGGTGCGCGGCGGGATCGTCGACCTCTTCCCGCCGACCGCCGAGTCGCCGGTGCGCATCGAGTTCTGGGGCGACGAGGTCTCGGAGCTGCGCTGCTTCTCGGTGGCCGACCAGCGGTCGCTGCCCGACTCGGCGAACGCCCGCCCGAGCGAGGTCGTCGCGCCGCCGTGCCGCGAGCTGCTGCTGACCGCCGACGTCCGCGAGCGCGCGGCCGAGCTCGCCCGCACCCACGCCGGCACCGGCTCCTTCGGCGGCGACAAGGCGCTGTCCGAGCTGCTCGGCAAGGTCGCGGCCGGCATCCCCACCGAGGGGATGGAGTCGCTGATCCCGGCGCTGCTGCCCGGGGACCTGGTGACGCTGCCGCAGCTGCTGCCCGACGGCGGGCACGTCGTCGTGTGCCACCCGGAGCGGGTCGAGCGCCGCGCGGCCGACCTCGTGCGCACCGGCCAGGAGTTCCTCGAGGCGAGCTGGCTCGTGGCGGCCGACTCCACCGAGGGCCGCGCCCCCATCGACCTCGGCGCCTCGGCCTACCGCGACGTCGAGGTCGTGCGCGCCGCGTCCCACGCCTCCGGGCACCCGTGGTGGACGCTCTCCAGCCTCGCGACCGACCCCGACCTCGAGGACGACTCGGTCACCAGCGACGGCGTCCGGGTCCTGCGCTCCGGCCTGACCGGCGTCGAGTCCTACCGCGGCGACTGGGAGAAGGCCGCCGTCGACCTGCGCGCCCACGCGGCGTCGGGCGGCGCGGCCCTCGTCGTCGTCCCCGCCACCGGCACCGCGCAGCGGGCCGTGGAGCAGCTCCGCGAGTTCGTCGGCGAGGACGTCCCCGTCGTCGCGGGGGCGAGCGGAGCGGCGGGGACGGCGGAGGCCGGTCGCATCACCGTCGTCCGCGGCCGGCTCGCCGACGGCTTCGTCGCCCCCGAGAGCCGGCTCGTCCTGCTCACCGAGGCCGACCTCACCGGGTCGCGCGCCGGCAGCGGGACCACCCCCACCAAGCGCGCCGCGGTCAAGCGCCGCAACGCGGTCGACCCGCTGACGCTGCAGGCCGGCGACTACGTCGTCCACGCCCAGCACGGCATCGGCAAGTTCGTCGAGATGACCCAGCGGACCACCGGCACCGGCAAGGCGTCGACCACCCGCGAGTACCTCGTCCTGGAGTACTCGAGCTCCAAGCGCGGCCAGGCGAGCGACCGCCTCTTCGTCCCCACCGACCAGCTCGACCAGGTCAGCCGCTACGTCGGCGGCGAGCTGCCCACGCTGAACAAGCTGGGCGGCTCGGACTGGTCGAAGACGAAGTCGAAGGCGCGCAAGGCGGTCCGCGACATCGCCGCGAGCCTGGTGCAGCTCTACGCCGCCCGGCAGGCCGCGCCCGGTCACGCGTTCGGCCCGGACACGCCGTGGCAGCGCGAGATGGAGGACGCCTTCCCCTACACCGAGACGCCGGACCAGGCGTCGGCGATCGACGAGGTCAAGGCCGACATGGAGAAGGCGGTCCCGATGGACCGCGTCGTCTCCGGCGACGTCGGGTACGGCAAGACCGAGATCGCGGTGCGTGCGGCGTTCAAGGCGGTGCAGGACGGCAAGCAGGTCGCGGTCCTGGTCCCGACGACGCTGCTGGCCCAGCAGCACCTGCAGACGTTCACCGACCGCATGCGGAACTTCCCGGTGACGGTGAAGGGGCTCTCCCGATTCACCTCGGGCAAGGAGGCCGACGCGACGATCCGCGGGCTCGCCGACGGGTCCGTCGACGTCGTCGTCGGGACCCACCGGCTGCTGCAGACCGGGGTCACGTGGAAGGACCTCGGGCTCGTCGTCATCGACGAGGAGCAGCGGTTCGGCGTCGAGCACAAGGAGCACATCACCGGGCTGCGCGCCCACGTGGACATGCTCTCCATGTCCGCGACGCCGATCCCGCGCACGCTCGAGATGAGCCTCGCCGGCATCCGCGAGCTCTCGACGATCCTCACCCCGCCCGAGGAGCGCCACCCCACGCTGACCTACGTCGGCGCCTACGACGAGAAGCAGGTCGCGGCCGCGATCCGGCGCGAGCTGCTGCGCGACGGCCAGGTCTTCTACATCCACAACCGGGTGTCCTCGATCGACGACGCGGCCGCGAAGCTCCGCCGTCTCGTGCCCGAGGCCCGCATCGCCACCGCGCACGGGCAGATGCCCGAGGAGCGCCTCGAGCGCACCGTCAACGAGTTCTGGGAGCGCGAGCACGACGTCCTGGTCTGCACGACGATCGTCGAGAACGGCCTGGACATCTCGAACGCCAACACGCTGATCGTGGAGCGCTCCGACACCCTGGGGCTCTCCCAGCTCCATCAGCTCCGCGGCCGGGTCGGGCGCAGCCGGGAGCGCGGCTACGCCTACTTCCTCTACCCGAACGACCGCCCGCTGACCGAGACGTCGCACGAGCGGCTGGCCACCATCGCCCAGCTCTCCGAACTGGGCGCGGGCACGGCGGTCGCCATGAAGGACCTCGAGATCCGCGGCGCGGGCAACATCCTGGGCGCCGAGCAGTCCGGACACATCGCGGGCGTCGGGTTCGACCTCTACATGCGCCTCGTCGGCGAGGCGGTGGAGGCGTTCAAGGCGCACA
>NZ_JBVPVA010000347.1:0-4166 GCF_055612215.1 Actinomycetospora sp.
CTTGTCAGCCCACAGAATCGCGTCGTGGATGCGGAGGTCGCGGCGGCGCTGTGGCAGGTGGAGGCCGCCTTCGTCGCGCACCCGGCCCGTGAGGTCCTCGAGAGCCTCACTCCGCGTCAGGGGCCGGTCGTGGTGGCGGAGATCGATCCGCTGGCCCTCGTCCTCGGGCTGGGCGAGACGATCGGCGCCCCGGACGACGTCCGCGCGCTCACCCCGTGGCTGCTGCGCGCGGTGGTGAGCGACGACCGCGTCGACCTCCACACCGTGCTCTCGCGGATCGCGGCGTTCTGGGGCGACTGGACCACCGCCGAGCGGACCGCGGTGCGTGACTTCGTCGACACCCTCTGGGTCGCACTCCTCGACCGCCACCCCGGACCGGTGGCGACGCTGCCCGTCGCCACGGCGGTCTCGTTCCTCGACGACGCCTCCGGCCTCGGCGACGGTCCGGGGCGCCTGATCGGCATCTGGGAGTACAAGGACACCGCGAGCGCCGACCACCACCTCGCCGAGCTCGTCGTCGACGCGTACTACGGCGCCCGCGTGGACCCCGAGGTCCTCGTCTGGGCGCGGGACCGGCCCCAGCGCGAGCGCCTGGAGCGCGCCGCCGCGCGGGACCGCGGGGAGCCCTGGGCGGGGGACCTCGCCGCGGCGCTCGACGTGCTGGACGCGACCCCGCCGCACTGACCTCGCCGCCGGCGGGTCGGCACGCGGAGCCCGCACGCCGCCGTCGTGACAGGCTGACGGGGTGTCCGAGGGTGGCGCGGTGGAGTCCTCCTGGGCCGGCGACCGGCTCGTCGGCGAGCTCGTGCGCCGCGGCATCGGCGGCGCCGGCCCGTGGCACTCCGCGCGGCGCGTCGCCGAGGACCACCTCGCAGAGGCCGACGGCGACGTCGAGACCGCCGTGCGCCGTCTCATCAGCACCCACGTGCGCCTCGCGGCCAGCTCCGGGCTGCTGACGAGCCTGGGCGGCGCGGCCACGATGGTCGTCACCGCCCCGGCCGGCGTCACCGGCCTCTACCTGGTGTCGACCCGCCTGGCCGCGGCGATCGCGACGGTCCGCGGCCACGACCCGGCGGACCCCGTGGTGCGCACCGCGGTCCTGCTCTGCGTCCTCGGCCCGGACGGGTCCGAGCTCGCCGAGCGCACCGGCATCGACCTGCAGGAGATCTCGCTGCTCGCGGGCCTGCGACGGTTGCCCGCCGAGGTCCGCGCCCAGCTCGACCGCCGCATCGGGTACCGGTTCGCCGGCCGCGCCGGACGTCGTGGCGTGCTCAACCTGACCAAGCTGATCCCGCTCGTCGCGGGGCCCATCGGCGCCGGGGCGGACGGCATCGCCGCCCGCACGGTGGCCACCTACGCCGACGTGACCTTCTGGTCCCGGCGCACCCCCGCCACCACCGAGTGATCCACGGCGCGTCGTGGTGCGGATGTGGCGCATGTGGGTGCCATGGTCGCCCCGGCAGGTGACGGTGGAGCGGAGGCACGATGGCGGCGCGGTGGTCGACGTCCGGGACGGGGCGAGGCGGACGCGGGGACACCCCGGGTGCGCCGGGGCGTCCGGGTCGCCCCGGGGAGGCCCGCGCGGTCGGTGGACGGCGAGCCCGACGCGGGCGGCTGCTGCTCGGCCTGGGCGTGGTCGTGCTCGCGGCCGCGCTCGCCCCGGCCGCCGCGGCCGTCCCCGAGCCCTCGGCGACGCCCGACCCGGCGCGCGCGGTGACGTCCCTGCCGGCGGCGACGTTGCCCCCGGCCGACGCCTCCCACCCGTCGATCACCGCGCTCCCGCTCGCGACCCAGGGTCGCGACGGCGAGGGGACGCAGGTCGCGCGCTCGACCGGTCCGCTCCAGCTCGTGGCCGTGACCTGGACCGGCCCGACCCCCGACACCGTCGCGCTGCGCTCGACCGACGCCGCCGGACGGTGGGGCACCTGGCTGCCGCTGGACTCCAACGCGGGTGAGCGCGACGGGGCCCCGGCACGCGCCGCGGGTGGCGGGACGGACCCGGTGTGGGTCGGCGACCGCCGCCAGGTCGAGGTGCGGGCCACCCGGGGCGGCGTCCCCGTCACCCAGGGCCTCGCCGTGCAGCGCATCGACCCCGGGACGTCGGGCAACGACGCCGCCATCGGGGCCCGCGCCCGCGAGCGCGACTCCGCCGCCCGCTCCGGCGCACCCCCCGCCCCCGCCTACGTCACCCGAGCGCAGTGGGGCGCCGACCCGAAGCTCATGACGTGGCCGCCGGAGTACACGGCCACGACGCGGGCGGTGACCATCCACCACACCTCCGAGTCCAACGACTACACCCCCGAGCAGTCCGCGGCGATCGTGCGCGGCATCTACGCCTACCACTCGGTGACGAACAACTGGGGCGACATCGGCTACAACGCCCTCGTCGACAAGTACGGGACGATCTTCGAGGGCCGGGCGGGCGGGATGGACCGGCCCGTGGTGGCCGCGCACGCCGGCGGCTTCAACCGCGAGACCTTCGGCATCGCGATGATGGGCAACCTGGTCAGCACGCCACCGACCCCCGCGGAGCTGACCTCCGTCGAGCGGCTGGCCGCGTGGAAGCTCGGCGGCATGTACCGCGACCCGTCGCAGAAGGTCACGCTCACCTCCGCAGGGGGCGGGACCTCGAAGTTCGCCAAGGGCCAGACGGCGACCGTCGACGCCCTGTTCGCCCACCGCGACGTCGGGAACACCGAGTGCCCGGGCAACGCCGGGTACGCCGCCATGGACACCGTGCGCGCCGAGACCGCGAAGCTCATCGCCGCCGCGGGCACCGACGTCCGCTCGGCGTGGGCGTCGCACCCCGAGCTCGGCCAGCCCGACCGCGTCGAGCAGCCCACCGCGGACGGCCGAGGCCGGTTCACCGACTTCGAGCACGGGTCCATCTACTGGTCGCCGGACACCGGCGCCCACGAGGTCTCCGGGTCGATGCTCGCGACCTGGCGGGCCCGGGGGGCGGAACGCTCGGCGCTGGGCCTGCCGACGGGGGACGAGCACGCCGTCGGCGGCGGGCGCGCGCAGGACTTCGAGCACGGGGCGCTGCGCGTGGCGGGGTGACTCCCCCGGCGACCCCGACGGGGCACACCCGAGCGAGATCGCCCGAAGCGCGGGACGATACCGAGGTGGACCGAGAGCCGGGTGCTCCCCCGCCGGGGGTCGCGGACGCGCTCGCCCGCCTCGGGCACCTGCTCGAGACCGCGGATCCACCCCTGGACGCGGCGGCGCTGCAGATCGCCCGGCTCGCGGACCCGGACGCCGACGTCCACGCCGCGCTCGTCGAGCTCGACCGGCTCGCGGTCGGCGTGAGCGATGTCGACGGGCTCGCCGTGCGGATCTTCACCGAGGAAGGGTTCGCCGGGAACCGCGAGGACTACTACGACCCGCGGAACTCCTCACTCGTCGAGGTCCTCGCCCGCCGGCAGGGCATCCCGATCACGCTGGCCGTGGTCGTCCTCGAGGTCGGGCGCCGCGCCGGGCTCGACCTGGAGCCGGTGGGCATGCCCGGCCACTTCCTCGTCCACCCGCGCGACTCCGGGTGGTACCTCGACCCCTTCACCGGCGACCTGCTCGGGCTCGAGGACTGCGAGACGCTCTTCCGCGCCGCGACCGGCGCCGGCCGCGACGTGCCGTTCCATCCCGCGCTGCTCGTGCCGGTCTCGACCCAGGCGGTCCTCGTCCGGATGCTCACCAACCTGCGGCTGATCCACCGGGCGGCGGGGCGGGTGCCCGAGCTGCGGTGGGTGCTCGAGGCGCGGCTGCTGCTCCCCGGGGTGGGCGCCGACGAGATCGTCGAGCTCGCCGCGACGCGGGGCCACCGCGGGGACTACCTCGGGGCGGCCCGGCTGCTCGACGACTGGGCCCGCAAGCTCCCCCGCGAGGCGTCCCGGCTCGCCCGCCACGGTCGCGCCTGGCGGGCGCACCTCAATTAGGTGCGCTCCGCGCCCGTGAGCACTTTCCGGGGCTATGTGGCACCCGAAAGTGCTCACGAGCGCGAAGCGCACCGATCCAGGATCCGTGGAACTCGGCCGGCACCCCGCGCGGCAGGGTCACCGCGGCCACCCGTCGGGTGACGTCGGCGGCGTCGAGCACCAGGAGCTGGGAGGCCGAGCGATCGGTCCGCGTCGTGATCGTCAGCAACCACCCGTCGTCCTCGCGGCGCGCCC
>NZ_JBVPVA010000918.1:0-2005 GCF_055612215.1 Actinomycetospora sp.
CGTAGGCGCAGGCCAGCTCGCCACGCACCGCGTCCGGGACCGGGCCGGCGGCGACCATCGCGACCGCCGGGTGGGCGGCGAGGACCCGCTCGACCTCGGCCGGGTAGACGTTGTAGCCGCCGGTGATGATCATGTCCTTGAGCCGGTCGACGACGAAGACGTGGCCGGTCGGGTCGATCGTCGCGACGTCGCCGGTATGCAGCCACCCGTCCGGCTCGATCGTCTCGGCCGTCGCCTCCGGGTTGCCGTGGTAGCCCATCATCACGATCGGACCGCGCACCATCAGCTCGCCGGGCTCCCCCGCGGGCGCGTCGCGGGCGGTGTCGGCGAGGTCGGCGACGCGGACCTCGATGCCGGGCAGGGCCACCCCGATCGAGCCCGGGACGGGGGGCGCGTGGAGGGCGTGGGTGGTGCCCAGGCCCGCCACCTCGGTCATCCCCCACAGCTCGATGAGCGGGGCGCCCGACCGGTCCTGCCACCGCCGGATCGTCGAGGTCGGGATCGTCTGGCCCCCGACGGTGCAGCGAGTCAGTGACGACAGGTCCGCGTCGGCGAGGCCCGGGTCGGCCAGCAGCATCGCGTACATCGCCGGCACCCCCTCGAACAGCGTCGCGCGGTGCTCGGTGATCAACCGCAGCGCCTCCGCCGCGGCGAACCGTTCCATGAGGACCACGGTGCCGCCCGCGAGGAACGTCCCGTTGATCACGACGTTGCCGTACACGTGCGGGGCGGGCAGCGCCGTCACGACGACGTCGTCCTCCCGACGACCGTGCATGGTCGCCGTCAGCGCGCAGTTGAGCAGCACGGCGCGGTGGCTCTGCACCGCGCCCTTCGGGTGGCCCGTCGTCCCGGAGGTGTAGCCGATGGTCGAGGCGGTGTCCGGGTCGACGGTCACCGGCGGGACGGCGGCGTCGCCGGCGAGGAGGTCGTCGAACGCGAGCGCACCCCCGGCGTCGGGACCCGCCGGTCCGAACGCGACCACCGTCCGCAGCTCGGGGAGCTCGCGGGTGAGCTCGAGGACGGTCGCGGCCTGCTCGGCGCTGGTGAACACCGCGGCGGCCCCGCAGTCGCGCAGGACGAACGCGAGCTCCTCCGGGGTGAGCATGACGTTGACCGGGTTGACCACGGCCCCCGCCTTGAGCGCCCCGTGGTAGGCGACCACCCACTCCCAGCGGTTCTGCGCGTAGAGCGAGACCGGCTGCCCGGCCCGCACCCCGCGCGCCGCGAGCCCGGCCGCGACCCGGTCGCTCAGCGCGTCCAGCTCCGCGTAGGTCAGCGTCCGCGACGCCGTGACCAGCGCGGTCTTCCCGCCGAACCGGGCCGCCGCCGCCCGCAGGATGTCGCCGGGACCGTCCACCGTCGCACCTCCACGTCGTCCTGCCGCGCAGCGTGACCCGGGCGCGGCGCCGGCGGCACACCCGAACGGGTGTGGTGGCGACGCCGGAGCGGCCTACCGTCACGGGGCATGACGACGCCGTCGGTCCTGGACGAGGCCCAGCTCGGGCACCTGCGGCACTGGGACGACCTGTCCCGCCGGCTGCCGCACGACTGGTCGCTCATGCAGGGCAAGGGCGCCGGCGAGGACGACTTCGGCAGCTACCGCTTCCAGCTCGCCTACATGATCTACGGTCTCGCCCTGGCCCACCGCCACCGACTGCCCGCGGCGCCGGGGCTCTTCCGGCCGGTGATCCAGCGGCTGATCGACAAGCTGCTGATGCCCGACGTCTGGCTCTACTGGCGCGACGTCTCACGAGGCGGGATGGTCATGAACGCGCACCTCTCGGAGGGCTACCACGAGGAGTGGGACCCGGTGGTGCGCGACAACATCATGTACTCGGCGTACGTGCAGTCCTGCGCGCTGCTCCACGACCACCTCTTCGCCGACGACCGCTACGCGGCCCCGGGCTCGCTCACCTTCGAGCACTGGTCGTTCTTCTGGGGCGGTGAGCCGAAGCGGTTCGCCTACGACCGCGACTCGCTCGACGAGCACCTGTACTGGCAGATG
>NZ_JBVPVA010001139.1:0-2236 GCF_055612215.1 Actinomycetospora sp.
AGTCCGGGCTGTTCGGGTCGAGCGCGTTCCACGCCGCCTTCTGCGTCGGGCCGTCGTGGCTTGCCAACGGGTTCGGGTCGAAGGACGGCGTCGAGACCATCGCGAGGATCTCGCCGGTCTGCGGCCGGATGGAGACGACGCTGCCGCTGTAGCCCTTCGAGGCCAAGGCCTCGTACGCGGCCTGCTGGACCTTGGGGTCGATGGTCAGCGCGACGTTGCCGCCCGCCGGCGCCCGGCCGGTGATCACGTCGGAGATGCGGCGCACGAAGAGCCGGTCGTCGGTGCCGTTGAGCACCGAGTCCTCGGCGCGCTCGACGCCGGTCGACCCGTAGACCTGCGAGTAGTAGCCGGTGATCGGCGCGTACATCGGGCCGTTCGAGTACTGGCGCAGGTACTTCAGCCGGTCGTTGGTCGGCACGCTCGCGGCGAGCACGTCGCCGCCGGCGCTGATCTGCCCGCGCTGGCGGGAGTACTCGTCGAGCAGGACGCGCTGGTTGTACTCGTTGGACTTGTAGTCGTCGGCCTTGACCACCTGGACCCACGTGGCCTGGCCGAGCAGCAGCACGATCAGGCCCATGACCACGAGGGAGACCCGACGCAGCGGGGTGTTCACTCTCGGGTCCTCCCCCCGTCGCCCGGCTGGGCGCGGCCCGGCACCGGTGGGGCTCCGTGGGGCGGGGTGGCCACGTCACCGCGCGACACCATCTCCGTGTGCGCCTCGGCGAGCGGCGTGTGCGGTCCCGCGGGCGTCTGGCCCGGGCCCGTCTTGGCCTTGTCGTTGGCCGGCTGCCGGGCGGCGTTGGAGACCCGCAGCACGAGGGCGACCAGCGCGTAGTTCGCCACCAGCGAGGACCCGCCGTAGGACATGAACGGCGCGGCCTGCCCGGTGTTCGGGATGAGGTCGATGACGCCGCCGCACACGACGAACACCTGGATCATCACGGTGAACCCGAGGCCGGCGGCGAGCAGCTTGCCGAAGGTGTCCCGGACGGCGAGGGCGGTGCGCAGCGCTCGGGTGGAGATCAGCCCGTAGAGCAGCAGCAGGACCATGAGCCCGACGAGGCCGAGCTCCTCACCCATCGAGGTGAAGATGAAGTCGGTGCTCGAGAGCGGGACGAGGTCCGGCCGGCCGGCGCCGAGGCCGGTGCCGAGCATGCCGCCCGTCGCGAGCCCGAAGAGCCCCTGTGCGACCTGGAAGCTGGTGTTGGCCGGGTCGCCGAGCGGGTGGAGCCAGACCTCGACCCGCAGCTGCACGCGGGAGACGAACGTCCAGGCCGCGAACGCGCCGGCGGCGAAGATGACGAGCCCGATCAGCACCCAGGAGGACCGCTCGGTGGCCACGTAGATCATCGAGAGGACGATCCCGAAGAACATCAGCGAGGTGCCGAGGTCGGACTCGAAGACCAGGACGCCCATGGCGACGGCCCACGCGATGAGCAGCGGCGCGAGGTCGCGCGGGCGCGGGAACGTCATGCCGAGGAAGCGCTTGCCCGCCGTCGTGAACAGGTCGCGCTTGGCGACCAGGAACGAGGCGAAGAAGATCGTCAGCAGGATCTTGGCGAACTCCCCGGGCTGGATGCCGACGCCGCCGACCCGGATCCAGATCTTCGCGCCGTTCACCTCGGACAGCGCCGAGGGCAGGATCGCCGGCAGCCCGAGCAGCACGAGCCCCACGAAGCCGACGGTGTAGCCGTAGCGGGAGAGCGTGCGGTGGTCGGGCACCCGCCACATGACGACGACGAAGATGACCAGGCCGAGGGCGAGCCACGCGATCTGGCGCAGCGCGTCCGCGTCGGGCGCGGGGTTGCCGAGCGCCGCCGCCCGGGCGGCCTTGGCCAGGTCGATGCGGTGGATCATCACGAGGCCGAGCCCGTTGAGGAGCGCCGCGCACGGCAGCATCACCGGGTCCGCGTAGGGCGCGAACTTCCGCACCGCGAGGTGGGCGCCCCCGAACAGCGCGAGGTAGGCCAGCCCCAGGTAGAGCAGCGTGATGTTGAGCTGCTGGTTCTGGTTGGCCTCGACGAGCACGAGGGCGCCCGTGGTGATGATCGCGGCGAACGCGAGCAGCGCGAGCTCGATGCCGCGGCGGGTGGAGACGGCCGCGGCGACGATCGGGCGCAGCGCGGTGCGGTCCGCCGGTGCCTCGACGGGGGGCCGCGTGCTGCCGCTCCGTCCGCCGGGTGCGGCCTGGGCGGGGCGGGCCACTACTGCACCCGGCGACAGTCGCGTCCCGGGA
>NZ_JBVPVA010000024.1:0-3128 GCF_055612215.1 Actinomycetospora sp.
CTTCAACCCCGGCGGCAGCGTGAAGGACCGCATCGCCGAGAAGATGGTGACCGCCGCGGAGGAGTCCGGGGAGCTGAAGCCCGGCGGCACGATCGTCGAGCCGACCTCGGGCAACACCGGCATCGGGCTCGCGATCGTGGCGCAGCAGCGCGGCTACCACTGCATCTTCGTGTGCCCGGACAAGGTCAGCGTGGCCAAGCAGGACGCCCTGCGTGCGTACGGGGCCGAGGTCGTCGTGTGCCCCGCCGCGGTCGAGCCGGACCATCCCGAGTCCTACTACTCGGTGTCCGACCGGCTGGCCCGCGAGACCGAGGGCGGCTGGAAGCCCAACCAGTACGCGAACCCGAACAACCCCGCCTCGCACGTCGAGTCGACCGGCCCGGAGATCTGGGAGCAGACCGACGGCCGGATCACGCACTTCGTCGCGGGCGTCGGCACCGGCGGCACCATCTCGGGGACCGGGCGCTACCTCAAGGACGTCTCCGACGGGCGGGTGCAGGTCGTCGGCGCCGACCCACTGGGCTCGGTGTACTCGGGCGGCGACGGCCGGCCGTACCTCGTCGAGGGCGTCGGCGAGGACTTCTGGCCCGCGACGTACGACCGCTCGATCGCCGACCGCATCGTCGCCGTCTCCGACGCCGACTCCTTCCTCATGACGCGGCGGCTGGGCCGCGAGGAGGCCCTGCTCGTCGGCGGGTCCTGCGGGATGGCGGTGGAGGCGGCCGCGCGGGTCGCGGCCGAGCTGGGTCCCGACGACGTCGTGGTCGTCCTGCTGCCCGACGGCGGCCGCGGCTACCTGTCGACGGTGTTCAACGACCAGTGGATGCAGTCCTACGGCTTCCTGCAGGCCGACACGGCCGAGTACACGATCGGCGACGTGCTCCGGGGCAAGGACGGCTCGATCCCCGACCTGGTGCACGGGCACCCGAACGAGACGGTGTCGGACATCGTGTCGATCATGCGCGAGTTCGGCGTCTCGCAGATGCCGATCGTCAAGGCCGAGCCGCCGGTGATGATGGCCGAGGTCCGGGGCGCGGTCACCGAGCGGGACCTGCTCGACCGGCTGTTCACCGGCAAGGCCTCGCTGACCGACCGCGTCGAGGACCACCTTGCGCCGCCGCTGCCGACGGTCGGGATCACCGAGCCGCTCTCCCAGGGCATGACCGCGCTGCAGGGCGGGGACGGGCTGCTCGTGATCTCCGACGGGCGTCCCGCGGGCATCGTCTCGCGGGCGGACGTGCTCGCGTTCCTCGCCGGCCGCTGAGGCGAGGTCCGGCCCACCCCGGCCTTCACGGCAGCAACGGCACATTCCTGGCGTCCGACGTCAGGACGGCGCCGTTCACCCGTAGGTGCTGGCCGCCTCCGCACGGCAGCAACGGCACGTTCCTGGCGTCCGACGTCAGCACGGCGCCGTTCACCCGTGGGCGAGCCACGTCCCGCCGCACCCCGCCCCGCGTCGTCGTGGAAACTGGACACGTGAGTGACCACGGCTTCGCCACGCGCGCCATCCACGCCGGCCAGGACCCGGACCCGACCTACGGGTCGGTCGTGGTCCCGGTGCACGCGACCTCGACGTTCGCGCAGGACGGCGTCGGCGGCCTGCGCTCGGGCTACGAGTACGCCCGCACCGGCAACCCCACGCGCGCCGCGCTGGAGGCCCAGCTCGCCGCGCTCGAGGGCGGCCGGCACTGCCGCGCCTACGCCTCCGGCATGGCCGCCGAGGACACGCTGCTGCGCGCGACCCTGCGCCCGGGTGACCACCTGGTCATCCCGATCGACGCCTACGGGGGCACGTTCCGGTTGGTCTCCACGGTGCTGGCCGACTGGGGCGTGCGCTACTCCGCGGTCGACCTGGCCGACCTCGACGCGGTCCGGGCGGCGATCCTCCCCGAGACGAAGCTGCTCTGGTGCGAGACCCCGACCAACCCGCTGCTCTCCATCGCGGACGTCGCCGCGCTGGCGGGGATCGCCGGGGAGCACGGCCTGCGCCTCGTCGTCGACAACACCTTCGCCTCGCCCTACCTGCAGCAGCCCCTCGCGCTCGGCGCGAGCGTCGTCGTGCACTCCACGACGAAGTACCTGGGCGGGCACTCCGACGTCGTCGGGGGCGCGCTGGTGACCTCGGACGACGACCTCGCCGCCGACCTCGCGCGGCTGCAGAACGGCATGGGCGCGGTGCCCGGCCCGTTCGACTGCTTCCTCACCACCCGCGGGATCAAGACCCTGGCGCTGCGGATGGAGCGCCACTGCGACAACGCGGAGCGGGTGGTGGAGGCCCTCGAGGCGCACGCTGCCGTCTCGTCGGTGCTCTACCCGGGCCTCGCCTCCCACCCCCACCACGAGACGGCCGCGAAGCAGATGCGCCGCTTTGGGGGCATGGTGTCGATCCGGCTGGCCGGAGGCGAGGAGGCCGCCCGGGCCCTGTGCGCGGCGACGCGGGTGTTCACCCTCGCCGAGTCCCTGGGCGGGGTGGAGTCGCTCATCGAGCATCCGGGCGCGATGACGCACGCGTCGACGGTCGGCTCGCCCCTGGAGGTCTCCGCGGACCTGGTGCGCCTCTCGGTGGGGATCGAGGACGGCGACGACCTCGTCGACGACCTGCTCGCGGCACTCGCGACGCTGTAGTCGGTCGGTCGG
Source organism: Actinomycetospora sp. (assembly GCF_055612215.1). Classification (NCBI taxonomy): domain Bacteria; kingdom Bacillati; phylum Actinomycetota; class Actinomycetes; order Pseudonocardiales; family Pseudonocardiaceae; genus Actinomycetospora; species Actinomycetospora sp. Next base: position 2,638 of record NZ_JBVPVA010000024.1, read on the forward strand.
TCGGTCGGTCGGTTGGTCGGCCTCAGGCCCACCAGGGGCACGTGAGGCAGGTTCGGGGGCCCGCCGGCGTGCGTGGTGTGCCCGTGATCTTGGGGGGCCCGGGTGTGTGGGCGGGTGGCCCTCGGGCCGATTCGGCCTGCGTGCGCGAGGGGCACGTGAGGCAGGTTCGGAGGCCCGCCGGGCTGCGAGGTGTGCCCGTGATCTTGGGGAATGAGCGGGAGGCTCTCGACCGGTCCGGCCCACCCAGCGAGGGGCACGTGAGGCAGGTTTGAGGGCCCGCCGGCGTGCGTGGTGTGCCCGTGATCTTGGGTCGCGGGCGGTGGCCCACGGGCCGGTGCGGACCGCCCACGCGAGGGGCACGTGAGGCAGGTTCGTCGGCCCGCTGGCGTGCGTGGTGTGCCCGTGATCTGGGGTCGCGCGGGTGGCTCTCGGGCCGGTGCGGACCGCCCACGCGAGGGGCACGTGAGGCAGGTTCGGGGGCCCGCCGGGCT
>NZ_JBVPVA010000194.1:0-11373 GCF_055612215.1 Actinomycetospora sp.
GGTGCGGCTGCTGGTCGTCCTCGTGGTCACGGTGGCGCTGCTCGTCGCCGCCGTCCCGCTCGCCGTGACCCAGGCGCCCCGGCTGCACTCGCCGCTGCTCGCGGCCGTGGCCTTCGGGGTCGCCGCCATCGCGTTCGTCGCCGGGGTGGCGCTCCTGGTCCGGGCGACGATGCTGCGCCGGCGCCCCGACGACGGGCAGCCACCGCCCGACGAGGCCGTGACCGAGCCCCGGGAGGGCCCGGAGCACATCGTCCTGGTACCCGCCGCGGGTCGGCTCACGGTGTCCACCGGCGCGTCGGCCACCGGTCCGCGCCACGCCCTCGTCGAGGCGGAGGCCCCCGAGGCCCGGGAGGCCCCGGGGGTCGCGGGAGCAGGGTCCGGCCGGGTGCCGCTTCAGGCGCGCCAAGGTCCGTCGACGGCCGGCCAGTCCCCGACCGGCCCGTCCCACACCCACGCCCAGCAGACCGTGGGCTCCGAGGACGCCCCCGACCCCGCCGTCGCGGAGGCCGCCGCCGTCCGGGCGGCCGCGTTCGCCACGCGGTACACGACCACGCGCTCGCGGCGGTAGTCCGGCCCCTCGTAGGCGTCGAGCGCCGGGAGGGCCGCCACCGGGTCGGCGAGCTCGACGACGTGGCCCGGGGCCAGGGCGCCGGCCGCAGCCGTCGCGTCGCGGACGAGCGCGGGGTAGCCGCGGCCGGTGTCGTGGACCCGGCCCGCCGTCGTCGCGGACCACGTGCCCCGCGCGGCCGGGGCGAGCCGCCACCACGCCCGGGCGCCGGGCTGCAGGGTGCCGTAGACGAACACCCGGGACGGCCAGCCCCGCGGGTCCGGGGTGCCGGCCGGGACGACCGTCGCCGCGCCGGCCGCGACCTCACCCGGGCCGCCGACCAGCGTCCGCGCCTCGGCCTGGGGCACGTCGCGGCAGCGGACCGGGGCGCCCTCGACGAGCAGCGGGGCCCGGATCCCCGCGGCCGGCCAGTAGGCGAGGACCGGGTCGAGCCGGGCGCCGTCGTCGAGCGAGACGACGCGGGCGGCGTACACCCACGCGAGCGCGTACCGCCGGCCGCGCCCCTCGCACACGTCGAGGACCGCCACCTGCTCCGGGGTCGCGAGCCACACCCCGTGCTCCTCGGGCGGCTCGTCGTCGGCGACCGGCGCGAGCGTCGCCGGCCGGGCCCCGTCGCGGGCCCGCAGCCCGGCGGCCCAGACCGCCGCCACCCCCGACACCGCGACCCGCAGCACGACGACGGGACCGTCGAGGCCCAGCTCGCGCCGCAGCCACGTGATCTTCGAGGGGCACCGGTTCGAGCCGAACGCGAGCACCGGGACCCGCCCCGCCAGCGGCGGCGCGCCCCGCGCGGCGAGCCACGCATCGATCGCGGTGCCCCCGACGCGCCACCCGCCGGCCGCGCCCGCGTCGGGCGCGAGCCGGTGGGAGGCCGCGTCGAGGTGGACGAACGAGGAGCCCGGCGCGACCCCGGGGTACGGGTCGGCCGGGTACTCCTCGTCCGGGACCGGACCGTCGCCGGCCGGGCCTCCTCCGGCCGGGTTCAGTAGCCCCGCTCGCGGTACTCCTCGAGCCGGGGGGCCTCGTCGCCGATCCTCGTGACGTCCCCGTGCCCGGTGCGCACGATGGTGTCCCCCGGCAACGTGAAGATCTTGTCGCGCAACGTCTCGATGATCACGTCGAAGTCCGAGTACGACGGGCCCGTGGCGCCCGGCCCGCCGTTGAACAGCGTGTCCCCGGAGAACAGCGTGCCCAGGTCGGGTGCGTAGAAGCACGTCGAGCCCGGCGAGTGCCCCGGCGTCGCGATCGCCCGCAGCGTGATCCCGCCGACGGTGAACGTCTCGCCGTCGGCGAGGGTCCCGTCGGGCTCCCGGTCGGGGTAGGTGAGGTTCCAGACCACCTTGTCGTCCGGGTTGAGCAGGATCGGCGCCTCGAAGGCCTGCGCGATGGCCGGGGCGGCGTTGACGTGGTCGTTGTGCGAGTGGGTGCACAGGATCGCCGCGACGTCACGGTCCCCGATCGCTTTCTTGATCGCGTCCGCGTCGTGCGGGGCGTCGATGAGCACGACCTCGGAGCCGTCGCCGACGATCCAGACGTTGTTGTCGACGTCGAAGGACTTGCCGTCGATCTCGAACTGCCCGGACGTCGTCAGGTGCTCGACGCCCTCGCCGACCTTCTCGGCGCTCACAGGATCACCACCGACCGCAGCACGTCGCCGGCGTGCATCTTCTCGAAGGACTGCTCCACCTCGTCGAGCGAGATCCGCTCGGTGACGAACTTGTCGAGCGGGAAGCGGCCCTGCAGCGCGAGGTCGACGAGCATCGGGAAGTCGCGGCTGGGCAGGCAGTCGCCGTACCAGGACGAGCTCAGCGACCCGCCGTGGGAGAAGAACGGCTGGAAGTCGGCCTCGAGCGTCATGTCCGGCGACGGCACCCCGACCAGGACGAGCCGACCGGCGAGGTCGCGGGCCTCGAAGGCCTGCTTCCACGTGGCCGGGATGCCCACCGCGTCGATGACGACGTCGGCGCCGAAGCCGTCGGTGAGGTCCCGGATGCCCTGCACCGGGTCGGTCTGCTTCGCGTTGATCGTGTGGTTGGCGCCGAAGCCCTTGGCCCACTCGAGCTTCCGGTCCTCGGTGTCGACGGCGATGATCGTCGTGGCGCCGGCCAGCGCCGCGCCCGCGATCGCCGCGTCGCCGACGCCGCCGCAGCCGATCACCGCGACGCTCTCGCCGCGCGCGACCTTGCCGGTGTTGAGCGCCGCGCCCGCCCCGGCCATGACGCCGCAGCCGATCAGGCCGGCCTCCGCGGGGTCGATGTCCGGGTTGACCTTGGTGCACTGCCCGGAGTGGACCAGCGTCTTCTCCGCGAACGCGCCGATCCCCAGGGCCGGCTTGAGCTCCTCGCCGGTGTCCTTGAGCGTCATCGACTGCGCGGCGTTGTGGGTGTCGAAGCAGAGGTGGTGCTTGCCCTTGCGGCACGCGCGGCACACCCCGCAGACGGCGCGCCAGTTGAGGACGACGAAGTCGCCGACCTCGAGGTCGGTGACCCCCTCGCCGAGCGCCTCGACCTTCCCGGCGGCCTCGTGGCCGAGCAGGAACGGGTAGGCGTCCTCGATGTTGCCCTCGCGGTAGTGGAGGTCGGTGTGGCAGACCCCGCAGGCCTGGATCGCCACGACGGCCTCACCGGGCCCCGGATCGGGGATCACGATGGTCTCGACGGTGACCGGCTTGCCCTTTTCCCGGGACACCACGCCCCGGACTTCCTGCGGCATCTTCGCCCTCCCAGACTGCGTCGCCGTGCATGCACCCGTGCGCAGGATTCCACGTGACCGCCGCCACTACGCAACCCCGTGATCGACCCCGGAACGAACGAACGGCACTCCTGCCGCCGTGCGCGCAGCAGAAGTGCCGTTCGTCGTGTGGGATCGGGCGTGGATCAGACGTGCAGGATGAGCGCCGAGCCCTGGCCGCCGCCGCCGCAGAGGCTCGCGACCGCGTAGCCGCCGCCGCGGCGCTGCAGCTCGTGCGCGGCGTGCACGGCCAGGCGGGCGCCGGTGGCGCCGACCGGGTGGCCGAGCGCGATCGCGCCGCCGTCGGTGTTGACCTTCTCCGAGTCCAGCCCGAGCTCGCGGGCCGACTGGATGGCGACCGCAGCGAACGCCTCGTTGATCTCCCACAGCTCGACGTCGGAGGGCTCGATGCCCTCGCGGCGCAGCGCCTTGAAGGCGGCGTTCGAGGGCTGCGAGAGCAGCGAGTTGTCCGGCCCGGCCACCCAGCCGTGGTTGCGGATCTCCGCGAGCGGCGTCAGGCCCAGCTCCTGGGCCTTCTTCGCGGACATGACGACGGTGGCGGCCGCGCCGTCGGAGATCTGCGAGGAGCTGCCGGCCGTGATGATGCCGTCCTTGGAGAAGGCCGGGCGCAGCTTGCCCATGCCCTCGGCGGTGGTGTCGCCCCGGACGCCCTCGTCCTCGGTGACCTCGATGGGGTCGCCCTTGCGCTGCGGGACCGGCACCGCGACGATCTCGGCGTCGAAGCGCCCGTTCTTCGCGGCGTCGGCGGCGCGCTGGTGCGACGCGGCCGAGACTTCGTCCATCTCCTCGCGGGAGAGGCCGAGCGCCTTCGCGTACTTCTCGGTCGAGGCGCCCATCGACTCGTGGTCGTAGACGTCGGTCAGGCCGTCCGACTCGGTGGCGTCGAGGATCTTCCCGCCGCCGTACTTGTAGCCCCGGCGGGCCTTCGGGAGCATGTAGGGCGCCCCGGTCATGGACTCCATGCCGCCGGCGACCACGATGTCGTACTCGCCGGCCTGGATCATCTGGTCGGCGATCGCGATGGCGTCGAGGCCGGACAGACAGACCTTGTTCAGGGTGAACGACGGGGTCGACATCGGGATGCCGGCGTCGGTCGAGGCCTTGCGGGCCGGGTTCTGGCCGGAGCCGGCCTGGATCACCTGGCCCATGATCACGTACTCGACCTGCTCGCCGGACAGGCCGGCCTGCGCGAGGGCGCCCTTGATCGCGGTGGCGCCGAGGTCGCGGACGTCCATGTCCGCGAAGGCGCCGGAGAGCTTGCCGATCGGCGTACGAGCGCCGGAGACGATGACGGAGCCGGGCATGTGGGGTTCCTCCTGGGCGGATCGGGATATCGAACGTGACACGACGGCGGGCCGTGCTCGATGGGCGCGGAGACCTCGGCTCGGCTCCGCAGCGCGTCCCGGGGACGCACCGGATACCCGAACCTAACCCGCGACACCGCCCCCGTCGAAGGGTCCGACCGAGGTCCTCCCCGGCCGGAGAGGGCGGCGGATCGGTTCAGGGGCGGCGTCGCGGGTCGTCGGGTCGTCAGGCGGCGTCGGCCGCGTCCACCCCGGAGAACCGCGCGACCTCGGCCATGAGCGGCGGCCACTCCTCGCGCAGCGCCTGGTTGCCCATGAAGAGCCCGAGGTGGCCGCCCGGTGCCGTGCGGGTCCAGATCCGGTCCGGCGACGTCGAGACCGCGTCCGCCGCGCGGAACACCTGGACCGGCGGCGTGATGTGGTCGGTCGCCCCGCCGAGCAGGAGGAGCGGGCAGTCGAGGGCACCGAGGTCGACGCGGCGGCCCCCGACGACGAGGTCGCCGGTGATGAGCTCGTTGCCCGAGAAGAGGTGCTCGACGAGCCAGAGGTAGAACGTGCCCGGGACGTCCTGCGTGTGCTTGAACCAGTCCTCGAACGTCTGGTACCGCGCGATCGCGGCCGGGTCGTCGAGATGGCGCAGCAGGTCGACGTGCTTGGCGATCTCGGCGTCCGGGCTCATCGCGATGAAGCCGTTGAGCACGAACTGGCCGGGCATGTTCCCCCGGCCCATGGCCACCATCGCGCGGTAGGGCAGCGTCCCGTAGCGGCGGGACGTCACCCGCGAGGAGGCCCCGATCGCGGTGTCGCCCGCGTGGAAGTCGATCGGCGCCCCGGCGAGGGTCAGCGTGTTGATGCGCTCGGGGTGCAGCGCCGCGTAGATCGCGGAGAGCCACCCGCCCTGGCAGTCACCGACGAGGTTGACCGAGGAGTGCCCGGTGCCCTCGAGCGCGGTGTCGACCGCGCGGTCGACGACCGCGACGTAGTCCTCGATCGTCGTGCCCTTGGTCGCCTGCGTGGCGCCGACCCAGTCGAGCGTGAGGGCCCGCGTCAGGCCGGCCGCGCGGATGACCTGCATCTGCGACTGGGTGGGCGCGAAGTCGACGATGCACGAGTCGTGCCCGGCCTGCGGCGGGAGGACGAGGGTCGGCACGACGTCGTCGGTGGCCCCGTCGGTGAAGTCGCGCAGCCGGGCGATCGGCGTCTCCCACAGGATCCGATGCTCGGTCGACCAGGTCGGGCGTCGCCGGCCCAGGACGTGGCGCCACCAGCGCGCGGTGTCCCACACGGTGCGGTGCGGGGTCGCGGCCTGGGCGAGCGCGCGGGTGGTGACGTAGGCGCCGCCCTCGGCGAGCGCGGTCGCCGCCTTGCGCAGCGTCTCGCCGCGGAAGGTGCGTAGGTAGGCCGCGGGGTCGACCGGGTCCAGGCTCGGCGCCTCCGGGGCGCCGGGGGGAACCTGCTGGGGTGCTGCGTCGTGGGCCGTCGCCTCTGCCGTCATGACTACCTCCTCGCGCAGCCCGGTGCGTTGGCCCCGGAGCCCGGGTCCGGGCCCCGGCGACGCCGCCGGTTGCTCGACGGAACGCTAGGTCTGCTTGGCATGGTTCGCAACGAGGGTGCCCGATCGGGCGCGGCGCACAGCCGTCCGGCCGGGGTCGGAATCACGGATGTGTCGCGGATCGCCGATCGGGGTGTGACCGCGACCACCGGCGGGCACGCTCAGGCTCGGCGGACAGCCACGATCCTTCAGGCACGCGAGCGACGGGAGGCCGGCGATGGCCGACATGACCGGACAGGTGGCAGTGGTGACGGGCGGGGCCCGCGGGATCGGGAAGGCGATCTCGGAACGGCTCGCGAATCGCGGGGTGAAGGTCGCGGTCGGCTACTCCGGCGGCCACGACACGGCGGCCGAGCTCGCCGAGAAGTACCCCGGCATGACGATCCACCAGGGCAACATCGGCTCGCGGCAGGACTGCGAGCGCGTGGTGCAGGAGGTCTACGACCAGCACGGCCGCATCGACATCCTGGTCAACAACGCCGGCATCACGGCCGACAAGATGCTGCACAAGATGGAGGTCGACGACTGGGACAGGGTCATCCAGGTCAACCTCTCGGGGACCTTCTACATGTCCCACCTGGTGTTCCAGCAGATGCGCGAGCGGGAGAGCGGGCGGATCGTCTCGATCTCCTCGGTCATCGGTGAGCGCGGCAACGCGGGCCAGGCGAACTACGCCGCGACGAAGTCCGGCCTCTTCGGCCTGACCATGTCGCTGGCCTCGGAGGGGGCGAAGAAGGGCATCACGGCCAACTGCGTGGCGCCGGGCTACATCGAGACCGACATGGTCGCCGGGGTCCCGCAGAAGGCGATCGACGCGATCGTCAGCCAGGTCCCGGTCGGCCGGCTCGGCCAGCCCGACGAGGTGGCCCGCGTCGTCGAGTTCCTCGCCGACCCGGACTCCGCCTACATCACCGGGCAGGTCTACAACGTCAACGGCGGGCTCTACATGTCCTCCTGAGCCGGTCAGGCCAGCCGCGCGGCGAGCTCCTCGCAGATCTCGGCGAGGGCCTCGCCCGCGGCCCGGCACACGCCGGGGAAGCAGATGAAGCCGTGCACGGCGCGGGCGTGGTCGGAGTGCCGCGTCGGGACGCCCGCGTCGCGCAGGCGCTCCGCGTAGGCCACGCCGTCGTCGTGCAGCGGGTCGACCATCGCCGTGATGACCAGCGCGGGCGGCAGGTCGCGGTGGTCCGGCGCGCGCAGCGGGGAGCAGAACGGGTCGCTCGCGTCGCCGCCCTCGCCGAGGTAGTTCGTGCGGAACACGTCCATGTCGGCGCGCGTCAGCATCGGGCCGCGCTCGAACGCCGTCGTCGACGGGGCGTCGAAGGTGAGGTCGACGACGGGGTAGAGCAGCACCTGGGCGTCGATCACCGGCCCGGCCTCGCGCGCGAGCAGGCACACCACGGCGGCGAGGTTGCCGCCCGCGCTGTCGCCCATCACCGCCACCCGGTCGGCCCGGCCGCCGAGGGCCTCGGCGTGGCGGACCGCCCAGCACAGCGCGGCGTACCCGTCGTCGCGGGCGGCCGGGTAGGGGTGCTCGGGCGCGAGCCGGTAGTCCACGGAGACGACGAGGGCGCCGACGCGCGCCGCGACGTGCGCGCACAGCCAGTCGGACTGGTCGAGGTTGCCGAGCGAGCCGCCCCCGCCGTGGAAGTTGACGACGACCGGCAGGCCCTCGTCCGGGTGCCGCCCGGCGGGGAGCGGGCCGTGCGGGCGATAGAGGCGCAGCGTCAGCGGCCCGTCGGGTCCGGCGATGCGCAGGTCGGTCAGCGAGACGTCCTCGGGCATCGGCCCGAAGACCCGCGAGGTGACGACGTTGTGGGAGAGCCGCCGGCTCCGGGCGCGGGCGAGGTCCTCCGCGCTCATGCGGCTGATGGCGATCACCCCCACCCGGTCGGTGATCCACGTGAACACACGGGTGCGCACGTCGATCTCGATCGGCCCCGCGGGCGGACCGTCGACCCGGGCGGGGGAGTGCGTGGCCGTGCGTGCCACCGGACGCAGCGTCGGACCCGGCATCACGCCTCCTCTCGGACGCCCACCTGGCGCGGGGGCACGACATACCCGTTCGGCGGTCGACCGCGGTGCGGTTACTCCGAACGGGAGCGTGGCGAGGAGCATGGCGTGTGCCAGCTCACGTGACCAGCCGGATCGGGTCGCCCGATCGTGGGCGCTCGGTGACCAGCGCCGGGCGGACGCTCGCCCGGGAGGGTGGCGGCATGTCGCATCGGGGACACGCCGTCACGAGGCGACGAGCGGGGGCCGCCGGCATGATCCGGACCGCGGAGACCGGACCGGCCCGCGTGCTAGCGTCGATCCCGAACGAAGGGGAGTAGCTCCCAACGCCGCGGTCGACACACTGATCGCCGCCCGGACACGGGCGGTCATCCGGCCGCGGCGGCCACCGGATGCCGGTGGCGGGCGAGACCTTCGGTGCCGATCCGCAGCACCTCCGGGTCGCGCCGGAGACGCGCCCGCGCCCACCGGCCCGGCCCGGGAGAGCGAGAGGACCTTCGTGGGCATCTTCCTGGTCGCCCTGGGCGTCAGCTTCGCCGTGATCTTCGTCGCCGAGCTCGGCGACAAGTCGCAGCTGATGGCCCTGACCTTCGCGACGCGGTACCGGGCGTGGCCCGTGCTGCTCGGGATCTCGGCCGCGACCGCCGTGGTGCACGCCGTGTCCGTGGGTGTGGGTTACCTGCTCGGCGCCGCCCTGCCGACCTTCTGGATCAGCCTGGCCGCCGCCGTGGCCTTCGTCGTCTTCGGGCTGTGGACGCTGCGGGGCGACGACCTGTCCCGCGCCGAGGAGGAGAAGGCGGACCGGACCGGGCGCTCGGCCGTCCTCGCGGCCTCGCTCGCCTTCTTCCTCGCCGAGCTGGGCGACAAGACGATGCTCGCCACGATCACGCTGGCGACGCAGTACCCCGGCTGGGGCGGCGTGGTCGGGGTGTGGGCCGGGTCGACGGTCGGCATGGTCGTCGCGGACGGCCTGGCGATCGCGGCCGGCCGGTTGCTCGGCCGCAGCCTCCCGGGCAAGGCCATCCGGATCGGGGCCGCGGTGCTGTTCTTCGCCTTCGGCGTCTGGCTCGCCGTCGAGGCGTTCCTGGGTCGCGTCTAGGAGCTGCTGGCCAACGCGGACGCCGCGTCGCGGTCGGAGGCGATGACGACGTCGTCGTAGTAGACGGTGCCCTCCTGGTCGATGTCCGACGACCGGTACAGCCCGGTCTTCAGGTACGACCGGTCGCCGTCGTAGAGCGTCCCGCCGCGCGGGTGGTAGTCCGTAGCCACCTGCCGGCCGTCGAGGTACGCGTCGACCGCGCCCTCGTCGGGGTCGGACGAGAAGTGCACCCGCAGGACGAGGTCGGTCCGCGCGCCCGCCGGGGCCGGCCCGAGGTCGCGCTGCCAGTGCTTGCCGATCGCCTCACCGCCCTCGAGGACGAACCGGCCGCCGTGGACCTGGACCGAGAGGGGCGGGCTGCCCTCACCGAGGTTCTTCCACTGCGCCACGACCTGCCAGTCCGAGGTGTCGACGGGGAAGTCCTCCGGCAGGTAGAGCGCCAGCCCGAACCAGTACTCGTCGCCCTCGCCGAAGGACCGGTAGTCCGGCTCGAGCTCCGAGCGGGTGCCGCCCCCCGGGACGGTGTAGGCCACCGCGGTGCGGCCCGGCACGTCGGGGCTGGTCACCGCCTTCGGGTCGTCGGCGTCGTCGGTGTTCCACGGGGTGGCCCGGTAGGTGTCGAGCACGGTGGCGGCGTCGGTGCCCGAGCGCCACAGGACCCCGGCGCCGGTCGGCCCGGACGAGGCGCCGCCGCCCGGGGAGCGGCCGGTGGTCCCGGCGCTGCACGCGGCGAGCAGCAGGGTCGCGACGACGAGGACCGCCGAGGCGACGATCCGGGACGCGCGCGGTGGGACGATCACTCCGTCGAGCGTACGGACGTGCCGGTGAGCACCGGGTCTCCTCCGGCGGCCGGGGGTTCCGGCGGTGCAGGGTTCAGGCGGTCCCGGCGAGGGCGTCGTCGCGCACCGGGGGCGGCAGCAGGCCCGGGTCGACCGGGCCGGCGGCGGCGAGCGCGAGCCCGACCGGGTAGGCCCGGGCCGTGGCCGGCAGGTCGCCCTCGTCGCCGGAGAGCAGCACCGAGATGCCGGCCGGGTCCGCGCCCGGGGCGGGGTCGAGGCCCAGGCGCCGCAGCGCCTGCCCCGCCACGGCGCGGGAGCTGTCGTAGAGCCGGACGCCGGGCAGCGCGGCCGCGATCGTGTCCGAGACGAGCGGGTAGTGGGTGCAGCCGAGCACGATCCCGTGCGCGTCGGCCGGGGTGCGGGACGCCCCGACGCCGACCGCGGCCGCGACCGCGCCGGGGTCGGCGGCCTCGACGGCGTCCGCGAGCCCGGGGCACGGCACCGTCGTGGCCTGCCCCGGCGTCGCGAACAGGGCGACGAGGTCGGCCTGGTAGGCGCTGGCGCTGGTCCGCTCGGTCGCCCAGATGCCGAACGGCTCGCCCGAGCCGGCCGCCGGCTTGACGGCGGGGACGGTCCCGACGACCGGGTGGCGGGGTTCCAGCTCGGCGCGCAGCGGGACCAGGGCGGTGACGCTCGCGGTGTTGCACGGGACGACGACGGCGTCCGCGCCCCGACGTGCACCTCGACCTGTGCATGGACCCCGCCGGGATGCCGTGGGGCCCGCGGGCGGGCGAGTGGATCGTCGAGCGGGTGCTCTGGGTGGCCCGGCTCGCGATCGCCCGGGGCGCGGACGCCGTCGTCGTCCCGTGCAACACCGCGAGCGTCACCGCACTGGTCCCGCTGCGCGCCGAGCTGGAACCCGGCCACCCCGTCGTCGGGACCGTCCCCGCCGTCAAGCCCGCGGCCGGCTCGGGCCGCCCGTTCGGCATCTGGGCGACCGAGCGGACCAGCGCGAGCGCCTACCAGGCGGACCTGGTCGCCCTGTTCGCCACGCCGGGGCAGGCCACCACCGTGCCCTGCCCGGGCCTCGCGGACGCCGTCGAGGCCGCCGACCCCGGCGCGGTGGCCGCGGCCGTCGGCGTCGGGGCGTCGCGCACCCCGGCCGACGCCCACGGGGTCGTGCTGGGCTGCACCCACTACCCGCTCGTCTCGGACGCGATCGCCGCCGCCCTGCCCGGCGTCCGGCTCTACGACAGCTCGCGCGCGGTCGCGGGGCAGGCGCTGCGCCGGCTCGGCCTCGACCCCGC